>JAIXZU010000028.1 GCA_027489415.1 Alphaproteobacteria bacterium | reverse complement strand
CTTTTTCCAGAAGGATGGGGCTGACCTTGCACAGATTCCTCACGACGGCCAAAATGGTGAAGCGTGGCTTGAGTGTGCAGGCCGATTGCTGAGGCTGCAGAATTTGCTGCTTGTTGGTTACCAAGATCGATTTGGTGCCACTCACAAGTTTGGCACTGAGTTCATTCGGGATGCCAAGCACCTTATTGTTCTGAAGCCGCCCGTAGCGGCTTGAGGACTGAATGACGAAGAAAAGCGGGGCAACCATTGGTTGCCCCGCTTTGTTTTGTCTGACGCAGGCGCGTCAGACGATTTCGCTCTTCAGGCCGGCTTTGGCCTGCTGGATGGCCAGCGTATCCCACTTCACCAGACCGTAGAGGCTGATGACGAGGAAGACCAGCGAGATGCCGGTGGAGGCCACGTCGCCTTCCGCAGCGTATACGCCGCAGCCGATGAAATTGACCACTGCCCACATGGCCCAGCCGAACCAATGCTTACGCGCATTGAGCAACTGAGCGACGATGGCGCTGCTGATGAGCAGGCCATGGGCGCCAGCGCCGCTCTCGTTTCCTGCGAACAGGAAGCCGAAGAGGTTGGCGAGGGCCAGGACGATCATCACGGCGAAGCCGATGTCGAAGGACGTAGCGTGCTTGAGGCGGGCGGCTGCCGAAGTCTCGGGGTAGACCGAGATGTCGAACCACGACTTGAAGCCGTCGCTGCGCTTGCTGGACAGTGCTCGGGAGTGCTGCATCCAGTAGGCCCAGCCATAGAACTGGGTGATCAGGAAGAAGACCTGAAGGAGCATTTCTACTTGTTCGCCTTCACGATAGGCCTGAATGAACAGGACCACCGAGAGGGCGGCGCCAAGGGGCCAGGCCAGAATGATCTGGCGGATCGTCATGATGGCGGCGGCGATGCCGACTAGCATGAGGATGCCGTTCAGAACGTCGGGGAAGATAGCCGCAACAAGGTCGGTCGGACTGGAGACTGCTGTGACGAAGGCTTCGCCCATGCTGGCCAGGTTGTAGCTGGGCATGCTGCCAAGCAGGGCCGCCCACCCGATGATGCCGGCAGCTGAGAGGGCCCACCAGTAGATGGGAACCCCACGCTCGTGGGGGTAGAGACGCTGTTGGGCGTAACCGACGCCCAGAGTGACGGCGGCCAGAATGGCCGCGTAAAGAAAGGACATGTCGATGCTCCATAGTTTGAAGGCGCGAAGTGCGCCTTTTCACATTTTCTGAGATAGGTTAATTCTTTAAGAATACAATAGCTTTATTGCAAAAATATCCACTTGAGAGAGCTTATCTCAGGCTAGGCATATTTTAACATTTAGAATCAAGCACTTAATTCTTTTGAATCTCAAGCTTGCTTTGGAGGCTGATGTGAACCTTGGGTGAAACCAGTTCACGGTGGAGAAGCTCGTCCAACAGTTCATGCTGGTGTTTATCCGCCGCTAACGAGGCCAGTGAGGCATTGATTTTTTCCAAGGATTTTCCATGGTCGGTAACCAGTTTTGCCATGTGGGCCTCGGCATTCTTCTGGTAGTTACGGTATCTTCCAATTACCGGCTGCACGTCATCTTGACTGAAAAGTTGAATTTTTTCATCGCAGTACTGTGACATCTCCTTTACAACCTTGCGGGAAATGATTGCCTTGGCACGGTAGTAAAGGAAGGCGTCCTCAAATGCTTGATTTTTACGGTAGCCAATCATGCTGGAGATTTTTGTGATCAGAATATCCAGCCAATCCCCTGGAACGGAGCCCGGGTGATCTCCCAGAATTTCACCGCGCTCCAGCCTATCCAGCTGGTTGCTTATCATGGCTTCCACACGGCGCATGATACGGTCGTTGATTTCGCCGTGGCGGAGGAGGTCATGCAGATAATAGCGTTCAATACCCAGTGCGTGCATGTTGACTGCCGCATGCATGAGAGCTGATTTTTCCGGAGCTTTGAAGCGACTCTGGGCGCGCTGGTGGATTGCCTCCATGCGTTGCTGGACTTTATCGTGGCTTAAGGTGTCCACGTAGCCTTTATCTTTCAAAGTTGCTAAGCGATTCAACACATGACGGTGAATATATGCAGAGGCATCACGGTATTCGATTTTCTCAACTTCGCTGAGAGAATCCAGCCCCATACGGCGGATCATCGGCCCGATCGTTAAGGCTTTGATAAACAGGGTTGCGTAGATGCAACCGATTGTGAGCGCCATGATGAAGTCCCGAGGGGTGAAGTCATAGGCCCAGTTTTGAGGAGCCCAGTCGGCAGGTATGAGGAGTACCATTGTAATAGCGAGTGCGCCACGCAGGCTGCCCCAAGCGAGGAGGTGTTGCCATGTGGGGGGAATATTTTCCTCCAGACGCAAGGCATTGAGCGCCCACACAACAGGATACACCGAGAACGCCCGAGCAACAGCAACGACAACGACGGCAATAGCGATGGGAAGAAGCAGCTCCAGCATGCTGAATGGCAGGGCAGCGAACAAAAGGCCCATGAGAATGAATACGAGAGAATTCACCATAAACGCGAACTGACCCCAGAATTTATGAATAAATTCCTCTGCTTGTGGAGCAGCTTTATAGCGGCCGTAGTTCCCAAGAACAATTGATGCAATGGTTGTTGCGATAATGGCAGATATTTTGATTTCCATGCCTGCGATGACAAGGTGGTGAGAGACAACTTCTGCAAGGATGAAGGATAGGTGAGCCAGCACAAGCATAAGTAGAATGCTTACGTTCTCGTTACTGCGCGTGAGTTCGATTAACTTTGCAAAGAGGATACCCATTACTAGACCGAAGATGACACCGCCCACGACCATGCTGACGAAGAGGAAAAGCCCCTCTGCGATCGTGGAAACTCCATTGTAGCCCTTTAAGGCTACTTCCAAGAGAACGAGGAATAGAGCTACTGCTGTACCATCGTTAAATAGACTTTCGCCTTCAAACATGAGTGAAAGACGGCGGGGAGCACCGTATTCTTTGAAGAGAGCAAGAACGGCTACGGGATCGGTTGCAGAAATAAGGGCACCAAAAATAAGAAGAACTATGAATGGAATAGCCAGATTGATTAGAGAGAATGCGCCATAAAGACCACCTGCAACTACAAGTACAGATAGGATGAGCGAGATTACGGCCATTCCTGAGATAGAATATATATTCTCCTGTAATTGCCGTAGCTTAATGTTGTAACCTGCTTCAAAGATGAGGATTGGCAGGAATAGATAGAACAGTAGTTCGGGTGTTAGGGTGAAGTCCTTTAAAAATTCAAAAGCGGGGATTTTGGTTATTGGAACCAAAAGCAAGCCTACTGCTACGAGCAGAACTGTATAGGGAACTTTGATACGTTCCGAGACATAATAGGTGCCGCAGCTTATGGCTAGAAGGGCAAAAAGAGCAAGGAGGGCTGTAAGTGTCATGCCATGCATATACTCCTGCGTCCTTTTGCTTACAATGATTTATATTCATTTTTCATCATTAAACGGTCAAAAAATAAGCCCCCGATTTCGGGGGCTTATTTGCATGATTTTATTAGTTTGTGATGTCAAAGCGGTCCGCATTCATGACTTTAACCCATGCTGCGACGAAGTCGTTCACGAACTTTCCGGCGTTGTCGTCCTGTGCGTAGACTTCTGCATAAGCCCGCAAGATTGAGTTTGAACCGAAGACGAGGTCCACTCTTGTTGCGGTGTATTTGACTTTACCCGTTGTGCGTTCGCGGATTTCGTAAAGGTTTCGACCTGTTGGCACCCAGGTGTAGGACATATCCGTGAGCGTGGTGAAGAAGTCCGGGCTCAGTGTACCTTTCCGTTGTGTGAACACACCGTGTTGAGTGCCGCCATAATTCGTATCCAGTATTCGCATACCACCGACCAGAACTGTCATTTCCGCAGCGGTGAGGCCCATGAGTTGAGCTCTGTCCAGCAGCAATTCTTCAGGACTTACGACGTAGTCTTTCTTTTGCCAATTGCGGAAACCGTCCGCAACTGGTTCCAGCGGCGCGAAGGACTCTGCGTCGGTTTGGGCATCTGAGGCATCCCCCCTGCCCGGCGCAAACGGCACTTCAACCATGTGACCCGCTGCTGCGGCAGCGTTTTCGATACCGATGTTACCGGCGAGGACGATTGTATCCGCAATGCTGGCTCCAGCGGCTTTAGCGAGAGGTTCCAATGCCGACAGCACTTTATTCAGGCGTTCGGGCTCGTTACCCTCCCATGTGCGCTGGGGGGCGAGGCGAATGCGAGCGCCGTTAGCACCGCCGCGGAGGTCCGACTGGCGGAAGGTGCGGGCGCTGTCCCAGGCGGTTGTGATCATTTCTGCATTGCTGAGACCGCTGGCTGCGATAGCCTTTTTAAGCGCTTGGATGTCGTATCCGGTCGGGCCTTGGGGAATGGGATCCTGCCAGATGAGGTCTTCTGCCGGAACATCCGGGCCGATATAGCGGACTTTGGGTCCCATATCCCGGTGTGTGAGTTTGAACCATGCGCGGGCGAAGGCATCTGAGAAGGCTTCATGATCCTTAGCAAATCGTTCCGAGATGGCACGGTAAGCGGGGTCCATTTTCATGGCCATGTCGGCATCCGTCATAATCGGGTTGTGGCGAATTGACGGGTCCTCAACGTCTACGGGTTTGTCTTCCTCACGGATGTTGATTGGTTCCCATTGCCAAGAGCCAGCTGGTGACTTTTTCAGTTCCCATTCGTAACCAAACAAGAGCTTGAAGTAGCCGTTGTCCCATTTCGTGGGGTTTGTTGTCCATGCGCCTTCGATACCGCTGGTGATTGTGTCCCGCCCAATGCTGCGAGTGGTGTGATTCATCCAGCCTAGGCCGGCTTCGGCGATATCCGAACCTTCGGGGGATGGCCCAAGATTGGCGGCATTGCCATTGCCGTGGCATTTACCAACAGTGTGGCCGCCAGCTGTGAGCGCAACTGTTTCTTCGTCATTCATGGCCATACGGGCGAAGGTTTCGCGGACATGCTTGGCGGTTTCCAGAGGGTTAGGATTGCCGTTTACACCGGTGGGGTTGACGTAGATAAGCCCCATTTGTACCGCGGCAAGCGGATTTTCCATTGTGCTGGGATTGGTGACGTCCGCGTAACGTTCATCGCTTGGCGCCAGCCATTCTTTTTCGTTACCCCAGTAGATATCTTTTTCCGGATGCCAGATATCCTCGCGGCCGAAGGCAAACCCAAAGGTTTTGAGGCCCATACTTTCGTAGGCGATTGTTCCAGCCAAGACTAAGAGGTCCGCCCAGCTGACGCTGTTGCCGTATTTCTTTTTGATGGGCCAGAGGAGACGGCGGGCTTTATCCAGATTGGCGTTGTCCGGCCAGGAGTTTAATGGCGCAAAGCGAAGGTTGCCTGTGCCCGCGCCACCGCGACCGTCCGCAGTACGGTAGGAGCCTGCGGCATGCCAAGACATACGGATCATCAGACCGCCGTAGTGGCCCCAGTCCGCCGGCCACCAAGGTTGGCTTTCGGTCATCAGTTTGTGGAGGTCCGCTTTCAGGGCGGGGATATCCAACTTTTTAAGTTCTTCGCGATAATTAAATGACTTACCGAGCGGATTGGTTTTAGTGTCATGCTGGTGAAGAATGTCCAAATTCAATGTATTGGGCCACCAAGCGGTGTTTGACATGCCGGATGTTGTTAAGGCCCCGTGCAAGACGGGACATTTGCCTGTGGATGGTGATGTCATTGTTTGGTTCCTTCTCTTTGGCCAGACATTAACAGATGCATCGCTATTTAAAAAATTGTTATTTTTTATAATTGTGATAAATTTTACTTATCATGACACTAACTTTAAAACACTTGCGTTACTTTGCCGCGCTGGCCCAGCATAAACATTTTTTACGTGCGGCTGAGGCAAGCCGTATTTCTCAACCCGCATTATCCATTCAGATTAAAGATATGGAGGAGGTGCTTGGCTACAAGCTTATTGAACGCCAACGCGGACACATTGAATTAAGTGAACTTGGACGTAAAATTTTGCCACGGGTTCATGATATTTTACGCGCGGTTGATGAGCTTGAAGAATTTACCAGATCCGAAGCGGATTCGATGTTGGGACGAATCCGGCTAGGCCTGATACCCACCGTTGCCCCCTACATGCTGCCGTTTGTGATTCAAACATTGAAAGGTCATTCTCCACATTTAGAATTAAGTGCGCGAGAAGCTGTTACCCATAAACTCGTTGAAGAGTTGAAACGTGGCGAGCTTGATATGGCGATTGTTGCCCTGCCATTGGGTGACTCCTCTCTTGTTGAACAGCCCCTTTTTACAGAGCCTTTCCTTTTCATATCGTCGGCTCAAGAGACATTTGATACCCCTCCCCACCTTAGTGACCTTCATCATCATAGGGTTCTACTCCTTGAAGAAGGGCATTGCTTCCGTGAACAGGCTATATCCCTTTGCCAGTTGCCCTCTGTGATGGGACGAAATGAGCTTGATGCGAGCAGCCTTTCAACACTTGTGCAAATGGTCGCAGCAAGAATGGGAGTTACTGTTATACCCTCTATGGCTGTTTCATTGGCATCTGGTTTAAAAGACGTTTGTGTCAGTGCATTTTCTGAGCCAGCGCCTGCACGCACAGTGGGACTAGTATGGAGAAAAGACAGTTATATGCATGAAAAATATTTAGAAATTTCAAAGATTATTAGTTTGTTTCCGACTTATTCACAGCATACATAACAGTAAGAATGATTACTCCGTTAACGGGCATAGAGTTTAGTGGAGTTGACTTTTTACTTTGAACGGAGCAATCCGGTCTCGTATCAATTTTGCAAACATGGAGATGTTCTTTATGACTACTATTTCACATATTTTTGCCCATGAAATTCTGGATTCACGCGGTAACCCGACTGTTCGCGTTGTTCTGGGGTTGTCCGATGGACGGAGCGTTTCTGCTGCGGTTCCCTCTGGAGCGTCCACCGGTGAGCATGAGGCAGTTGAGCTACGTGATGGTGACACAAGCCGCTACCTTGGAAAGGGTGTATTAAAAGCAGTGGCCAATGTGAATGATGTAATTACACCCGCTTTAGTTGGCAAAGAGCCTACTGCGCAGGCTGACATTGACCAACTCATGATTGATATGGATGGTACGCCGAATAAATCCAAGCTTGGGGCGAATGCTATTTTGGGTGTTTCCCTTGCTGTGGCTCGTGCTGGTGCATTAGTTAAGGGAATACCGCTTTATGCCTACCTTGGTGGCGCCGAGGCGAACCGTTTGCCTGTGCCGATGATGAACATCATTAACGGCGGAAAGCATGCTGATAACAGCGTTGACTTCCAGGAGTTCATGGTAATGCCCATTGGTTTTACCAAGTATTCCGACGCTTTGCGCGCTGGGACTGAGACTTTCCATGCGCTTTCGAAGATCCTTCACTCCAAAGGATACTCCACAGCTGTTGGCGATGAGGGAGGTTTTGCGCCTAACCTGAAGAGTAATGAAGAGGCTTGTGAAGTCATCTTGGAGGCGATTAAAGCTGCTGGATATGTTCCAGGTAAAGATATTGCTTTGGCAATGGATGTGGCTGCAAGCTCCTTCTTTGAAAAAGGCCAGTACAACCTTGAGAAATCCGGTGGAGGTATGAAGACCGCCCGTGAGATGATTGACCTCTATAAGGGCTGGTGTAAGCGTTACCCGATTGTTTCGATTGAGGATGGATTGGACGAGAATGATTGGGACGGCTTTGCAACCATGACAGCTGAAATTGGCAGCAAGGTTCAGATTGTGGGTGATGACCTGTTTGTAACCAACCCTAGCTTTGTGACTAAGGGTATTGAGAAAAAGGCTGCAAATGCCGTGCTGATTAAGCTTAACCAGATTGGTACTGTGACCGAAACCGTTGCTGCCATTGAGCTTTGCAAGAGTGCAGGTTGGAACTATGTAATTTCCCATCGTTCTGGTGAAACTGAAGATACCTTCCTTGCTGATTTGTCTGTGGCTATGGGTGGTGGGCAGATTAAGACCGGCTCCGCATGCCGTAGCGAGCGGATGGCGAAGTACAACCGTTTGCTGGAAATTGAGATTGAGCTGGGTGCTAAAGCCAGCTTCAGCCCGGCATTTAACTAGGAGTTTAAAATGCATACTTTGATACTTACACGCCATGGGCAAAGTGAGGGTAACCGCTTGAACCAGTTCACGGGTTGGCGCGACCAACCCTTGACTGAGCAGGGACAGAGTGAAGCCAAAGATGCTGGTGCGCGGTTGAAGAACGCTGGTTTTTCGAGCGTGGATGCGGCTTTTAGCTCTAAGCTTCAGCGGGCGGCGAATACGTGTGACATCATTTTACAGGAGCTTGGATGCACGTTGGATGTTGTCCGTGATGAGGCCCTAAATGAGCGTGACTATGGTGATTTAACCGGCCTTGATAAGGACGAAGCCCGCAAGAAATGGGGCGAAGAACAGGTTCATATTTGGCGGCGGGCTTATGATGTGCCACCGCCCGGAGGTGAGAGTTTACGCGACACTGTGGCACGTGTTTTGCCCTACTATGTGCATGATATTCTTCCTGTTGTGCTGGAAAACAAGGTGACT
>JAIXZU010000130.1 GCA_027489415.1 Alphaproteobacteria bacterium | reverse complement strand
TGAACTTTAAGGATTAGGCAAACTGGCTACAAAGCACGCTTTGCAGCCACCCTTAACACCACCTAACGTATTGTTAAATATAAATTTATCTTTCATAAAAAGATACTAACGAGAGTTGAGGCGAAGAAGGCACTTGAATGAGAGATAGATAAGAGAGACAAAGGCGGCTTAGGCCGCCTTTGTCTCATTAACAATCATTATTTGGTAATATTCTGTGTGAGAAGGTCGCTTTTGTTGGGGAGGTCTTTGAGTGCTTGCGTTACAAGGCTCTTGATATTTTTTTCGAGGACCTCGTTTTGGTCTGATGCTCCGCTGATGGCTGAACCTATGACACTTTTGGCTACAAAGCCGTTTCTTATCCAGAGTACCTTACTGCGTTTGAGATCAACAATAGATACCGTCAGGACCGCGCTTTCGGCTACAGCACCTGCACTTGTTCCAAACAGTATGTCCATCGCCATATCCTTTGCACGGGCACCATTGGTTTTCACCACCTCGTTATATTTTGACAAAACCGCAATCTCTTCACCGGATTGTTCTGCAAGAGTCATGGCTGCCCCACCGAGGCCGAGATCCATTGCGAATGCCTTTTTCACATCACTTGTTCCCGGGGCGTAGGCCTTGGGATGAGCATCTGCGTAACTTTTGTTGACTTGATCAACGAGCTCGTAGATTTTTTTCTCTTTAATTTCAGTTTTATGGAGTATTTTCACTCTGTACCCGCGTTCACGTAGAACCCCTGCTAATATCTGGGTGACTTTATCTTCGACGGTGTATTCGTAGTCGTACATCCGCTCCTCGTTGCCGCTGACATCAGATGTTACGACACGAGCTGTTGCGGGCAATGCTGTTACAGTCGATGCGCGGTTGAGGACACTGGCGTAGTCCGCACTGTGGCGGATATCCGTATGTTTTGCGCATGCTGCAAGGGTTAGCAGCACCAATAGTGCTAAGAATTTTTTGATTATCATGTCCACTAAGCCTTTATGAGGTTTCGATTTTTACTGCGTAATGTTTTAAACAGCGGTGTTGCGACTGACTACCCCAATGTGTTAATGATTGCTTACGTTGTAATCAAACAACGGTTTAGAGATTTTATGTTGGAGGAAGGTTATGAACCTTAATAATTTCGCAAAAATTGCTTTTGTGTTTGGCGCTGTCATTACGCTTGCCGGATGCGCCAGAGACTTGTCTAGCAATGTTTATACAAGTGACACAACCCTTAGCCTTACGATGGAAGGGAAAGTTGTTTCTGTTCGACCTGTCACAATCAAGAACTCTGACAAGCTTGGGGATAATACAACTGGCGCGCTTGCAGGTGGGGCACTTGGTGCGGCTGCTGGTGGAACGGCTGGTGATGGCTCTGGTAAAGTTGTTGCTATTGTTGGCGGAGCGGTAGCTGGTGCAGTTATTGGTGCGATTGCCGAGGATAAATTTGGAGTTAGCCAAGGATATGAATATATTGTGAAATTGGACACTTCAAAAATGAAGTCCGATTATTATGAAGGGAGTGGCGCGATGCGTCAGGTTATATCCGCCGCTACTACAAATGGACTTGTAACCATTATTCAGGGGAAAGATGTTGTTTTAACTGAAGGACAAAAGGTTTATGCCATTTTCTCTGATAAGCGAGCACGGTTGATTCCTGCCAAGTAGCTGAGCTGACTTATTAGCTTAAGCCTTCGAGATAAAAAAACCGCCCCAAAGATGGGGCGGTTTTTTAGTTCGATTTACATTTTTTCCTTAAGGCGGGACTGGGCGACCTCAATGACAATGCTGACAACAAGGCTGACGACAAGGACGGCCAGTGTGAGAATATATACGCCGAACACCATGGCCAGCGCGACGTTATGCTGCGCCATGATGGAGAGAGTGGCGCGGACTTCGTCCGCGAGCATCATGCCGAACACTGTGATGAGTGCGGTGCCCAAATTGCCGAAGTGTTCCGGCATAGTTTCCTGAAACGCCAGCGTGCCGGTGAGCGCGCCCACAGACAACAACAACAATGTGAGCAACAGCAGGCCTGCGGCTTTCTGGCAGGCGTGCAGGAGGTCCTCCACGGTTGTTTTGAACATGGGGACGCGGGCGACAAGACGCAACAGGCGGAGTGTACGTAAAGCCCCGAGGCCCGGTACAAATGCGGCTAGTGTGGCCACGACATCGAAGATATTCCAGCCGCTGGAGAGAAAGTCATGTAGCCCCCTGCCCGCGCTTTTCTGGCGTTCGATACTCGCGCCGATACGCAGGAGGATCTCGGTAACAAAATAAACCAGACAGAGTTTATCGAGGCCTTTCAGTACCATCAAAACCGTGCCACCGACCATAGTTTCCAATGCCAAAATAAAGGCGTTGGCGATAATGATGGTGTTGGTTGTGGCTTCGAAGCGGGGATGTTGCGTAACCAGTTCAAGTTTCATGTTTTTTCCTAAACGTTGACCTTGGTGGGTTATGTGACGAGAGATTTCCTATAAGAGTTTGGTTAGGGAGTCAATAACCCACTGCCTAGGTTGGTTTTAGGAGGCGGTTTTATAGCTCATAATATAAAAACAAGGCCCCCTTTTGAGGGAGGCCTTGGTATTTCGCTAACGCACTGGAATGAATTAGTATTCAATCATGTGCGGTACCACCGGACTGAAGTAGTCCGTGATTGCTCCACCCTCGCGGATGGAGAGACCGGCTGGCTGGCCGCCGATGACCCAGGTGCTTACCAGGGGGCGGTGGCCGTCGAAGCTCGGCAGTGGGCAGTAGGCCTGACGGACCCATTCACTTTCGTGAGGGGTGCTGGCCAGCGCATCCTTCTGGACGAGGGTGACCTCGCCATTCTCGACGAACTGTATGTTCGCCCCGTCCTCGCCCCAGAAGGGCTTGCGGACGTAGGTGTCGCCGAGCTGCTCGACCCGTTCATCCACCTCCAAGAAAGTGGGGAGGAGGTTCGGGTGGTCGGGGTTTTGGTCCCAGAGCCAAGCCAGTGAGGCCTTGCTGCTGAGGCCCAGAACCCAGAGCGGTTCGTAGAAGATGCCCTTCGGTGGCGAGTTCGAGAACCAGGGTTCAGCGAACTCGGTGTCTACGATGTCTCCGATACCCATCATTGTCACCAGACCTTCGAAGATGCTGTTGTCAACGTCCGTGTAGACGTTTTCCGTCCTGTTGTACCCGATCTGTTCGAGATCGAGATAGGACGCGTCGAGGCCAGCTTTCTTGGCCATTTTCAACAGAAGCTGGGCTTCGTTGATCATGGCTTGGTCTCCGGCGGCCGCCGAAATACCGACGCGTTTGACGCCGATATTCCGAAAAGCCTTTTCGAGGCAAAGCTCGATGTCATTCCACTGATTTTTGTCAGGGAAGACTTCGGCAAGCCAGCCGAGCTGGGCTGGGCCGCCGAGCACGTAGCCGTGCATGGCGTCCACGTTGGCTTCCAGAAGCTTCGGGGTTGAACCGCCGAAGCTCCAGTCGAACCTCATGGCGAGGTTGCGATGCTTGGCCTTCCAGCTGTTGAGCATCAGTTTCTGGGTCTGCGGGGGAATTCCCATCAGATCCATCACGTGACTGTTGTTCAGGGCGGCGTCCACCGTCGCCATCAGGGCGTCGGTGACCGATGCGGTTGCGTCCTTCAGCCTCTGGATTTCCAGAGAGGTGAAGGAGTAGGCGCGGGATTCTTCCCAATCGTTGTGGGAAGAGCCGTCATCCGACTCATACACCGGGTTGGCACACCCGGCGGCACGGATCTTTTCGATCCAGTCGGCACGCGGAGTGAGGTTAAGAAGTTTCATCCTGTTTCTCCTATTATTGGATGAATGTCGGGATACACGCCGACAAGTTGCCTGTGATGGGGTTGCTGTCCTCGCGGATCAGCACCCCGGCGGGTTCGTTGTTGACCACCCAGCTCCCGATGACCGGGTACCGGCCGTCGTAAGACGGCATCGGCAGGTATTGCTGGAGGATCATGGTGTCGTTGCCGTAGGCGCCATCGCTGCTGTGGACGGTTTGCCCGTCCTTCACGATAGACATATTCTGCCCTTCCCTGCCCCACTGGGGCTTACGGATGAAGTTCTTGAGGCCATTGGCCGCAGGATCTCCTTCCACAAATGCCGGAAGCAGGTTGGGGTGGCCGGGGAACAGCTTCCAGGCGAGTGCCAGGAAGGCTTTGTTGCTCCAGACCATCTTCCATGCGGGCTCGACGAAGGTGCAGGATTTTATGCGGCGGATGTCTTCACACAAGTCGCCGACTGCCATGTCCTCCCAGGGGAAGAGCTTGAACAGCCATTCGACACGGAAGCTCTTCTTATCGATGAAGTCGTTTTCCGCCGCACGGATGTCCTCCAGGTGGAGGAATTCCGTGAAGATATCCGCATCCTCTGCACACTTCTTGAGAAAGCGCACGGTTGCCTCTTCCTCGTCATTGTTCTTTACCGAGGAAAAATAGAATACCTTGTCGCCAATCCGGCTTTTCAGGTCGGACATGCGATTGACCATGTGGAAGCGGAAGTCGTTGAAAACGTCCGTATCCTTGCTGATCATTCCGAGCTCCTGAGCATCCTCCCACCAGTGGAGGTTCGCGTTCATTTCAACAACACCCGTGGGGGTGTCGCCGTTGAATTCGAACAACTTGTATTCGCCGCTTTTGCGGTCGAAGCAGACGTCGAGCCTTTGATACAGGTCCTGGTCTCCGCGGAGCCAGCTTTCTGCAACTATATCCGCAAACCCGTTGGGGATGCGGAGCATGTTCATGGCTTCTTCGTGACGGACCGCGTGGTCCACCACCGCCAAACTGATCGCGTGGAGTTCACGCGTGGCAGTCTGGATCTTTTCCACCTCTTCCGCCGTCAAGCGGTAGGCGGCGGGCTGCGGAAGGGTTTCCGCCATGTACGGCTTGCCGTACATGGTCGGGAACGTGCAGCCTGCCTCCGCGAGGCGCTGGAGGTAGTCCGGGCGGGCGGGAACAGCGATGCGTTCCATGTTTTTGTTCCTTTTCATGATAGATGGTGGCGGCACCATGCCGCCACCTTGTGGGTGGGGATGATGCCGCCAAGCATGCGCTTAGCCGCCGAGGCCGCCGGGGCCGCGGCCAGCCGCGACCTTGGCGAAGCCGCCGCGTGCCGTCGTAGTTTCGACGAAGGTGCGCGAGGGCTTTGCAGCCGTGGAGACCTTGGCGTCGCTCGGGTAGGCCTTGAAGGCGCCGGTTGACGGGAAGGTTTTCCCCGACAACGTTGAGTAACCGCCACCGGAGCTGGTGTAGACGGGGGCGTAGTTGCTATAAGCGCGGTTGTTAGACGCGCTCTGCTGGCCCATCCAGTAGTACAACCACGGGGAAAACCCGCTGTTGTGGTGGACTACCGTTTGGCCCTGTTCCTGAGCCTTCTGGGCCTCATCCTTGTTCAGGACGGTACCGTCTTCGGCTGTCCAGAACTCCCCCTTCTGTTCGCAGGCGGGGGCGCCGTCCGGGCCGGAACTGCCGTGGGCAGCCTTGCAGTCTTCCTCGGTCGCGTAGACCGGGCCGTACTGGTCGGCCAGCCTCTTGGCCGTTTCGAAGCTTTCTTTGCAGAAAAGCTCCGACTGTTCGGCGAGGCACTTCTTCATGTCCCACACCTGGGTGGGTACTTCCTCTTCGCAGCCTGCGAGAACCAGGCCTACTGCCACCAGCATGGTGGCCGAGAGGAGACGTCTTGTATGTTTTTTCATTGACTTACCCCTAGTCGTTGAGAACGGAATTATGGATGACGACGACTTACGTCATCCTTCCGGATATAGAGTTCCAGTCCCGGCTTTCGGGAGCCCTAAAGGGTTCAGATGGAACTAGAGATTCTTCTCCATGACCGGATATGGAGATAAAAGCTTATTTTTTCAATACCCACTTGCAAATATTTTGTATTCAACCCATTTGTGACGCAGAGCCTTCGGGCTTACTTCGCCGTTTCGGGGCCGTAAGGCCCGGGAATCCTTATAACTGCCCGTAGAAAGGAGAGCAGTATGCTCTTTTGGGTCAAATTCTGGCGCAGGCGTGCGCACCAGCGGCAGGAGTCCCTGAATGTGATTGTCATCAAGAAGATGGCAATGCTTACAGGGCTTGTTGTTGCCCACATCACTGCCATGATGACGTTTGAAGGCTTGGGGTTGGGTGATGCCATCTGGTTGACCTTAACCACGCTTTCCACAACCGGATACGGCGACCTTTCGGCCAAGACTGACCTTGGCCGTACCGCAACCATCATCTTGATGTATTGCGGAGGTATCATCGTTTTCGGTGCGTTCATCGCATCGTTGACCGACTATTTCTCAACCCGCCGCGACTTGGTGCGGCATGGAAAGTGGAACTTTCATATGCAAAGACATCTCTTGGTTATTGGCCTGACGAAACTCGGCCGTGAGCGTTACTTGCGGCTTTTTGCGCAGGAGCTGCGCTCTCACAACGAGCTAGAAGGCGTTGACATTCTGCTCATGGCGCCCGACATGACGGCCGAGTGCCTGCCGGAAGACGTTAAGGCGTTGGACGTTCGGTTCAATGTCGGGAGTGGAAGCAGGAAGGAGGACCTGATTATGGCCAATGCTGCACAGGCAGAGGCCATCATCGTCCTCTGCCCGGACCCTCACCTGCCCGAGGCTGACGACATCACCGCATCGGTCATCCGGCGGCTTCGGCGCGAAGTCGGCTTCAAGGGCCGGATTGTGGCTGAAGTTGCCCTCGATGAGA
>JAIXZU010000031.1 GCA_027489415.1 Alphaproteobacteria bacterium | reverse complement strand
TCTCACGCGGGCCTTTGCGGCTTAATACTTTGGTGTCGGGGTCAAACACAAAGTCACCCAGCGGCTGGAAGTCCTTGGTCTCGCTCACCGGCACCACACACATCAGCACGTCATGCTTCTCCGCATCAAAAGCCACCATTAACGGTTTTAGTAATGGCTTGGCATCATCCAGCCACACCGCGTCACTGTTCACCACTAAAAACGGCTCATCTCCCAGTAACGGTAACGCACGTTTAATGCCGCCACCTGTCTCCAGCAACGTCTCCTCGTAACTGAAATGCACCGTCATACCGTCAGGTATCGCACCTTTCACACTGGTCTCCAGCATGTGCGCAAGGTAGTGCGTATTAATCACCACGCGGGTAATACCAGCTTCCGCCAGCATGTTCAGGGTGCGGATAATCACCGGCACCCCACCCACATTAATCAGCGGTTTGGGCATGGTATCGGTCAGCGGCCGCAGGCGGCTGCCCATACCCGCAGCCAGCACCATGGCGGTGGTAATGGGCGTATTTGCAGCGCGCGCCATTACGCCGCTTTCCCTTGGGTCTCTTTCCACAGGCGGGTCAGCCCCGGCACTTCCCACGGCTCCATGAACGCCCAAATCGCAGCAAGCTCGGGGCTGCTCGCACTCTGCCGCGCCACCTCCCACGTCCGTGCCAGATAACTCGCCGCCGGCGCACTGCGGCCATCACGCACATGCAGGCGCACCAGCCCGCCCAAAATTCGGCAGCTGTGGTGCAGGCTGCAAATATCCACCGCATGGGTCAGGGCGGTCAGGTCAACATTCAGCTTGCCCGCCACATACGCCAGCACTTCGGCTTCACGCACGTCATCCTGCACACTCCGGATGTTTCTCAAAAGCAGCGCCAAATCCTGCGCCACACTGGCCACGCGCGCATCCTGAATATCAATCCATCCAAGGTTCTCAAGCTTCGGCTCTTCACCCAGCACCATCAGGTTGGGGGTCTGGCAGTCCCACATCATCAGGCCCTTGGGTTGCTGCATAATGGTCTGGAAGAGCGGCAGCCACATCTCCTGCCAGCGCGCGTGTTCATCAAGGGTACAGGCGCGGCCGCGGGCATACGGCATGTACCAGTTCACAAACCGCGCCACTTCCACCCACCAGTCTTTGGGCGCGTAGCGCCGTGCCCATTCCGGCGCACCACTTACCTCATGGCTCAAACACTGTTCAACCAGCCCGTCGGCAGCAGCCTTGTACCATTCTGTGCACGGGGCACCATCTTTCACCAGTTCCCACAGCTGGGTATTCCCGAAATCCTCGGTCAGCAAATACCCTTCAGCATCGTTGCGGCCATAAATCTCGGCGGCTCGTATCCCAATACCACGGTAATAATCCGCCACTTGCGCATACTCGGCAACACTTTCAACCGGCGGCGGCGAATCCATCAAAATCCGCGTCGGCCCGCTAGCCGTGTTATCAAGGTACACCCGCGCATAGCTGCGGCTGCTCCAGTCGGCGGGGTTGCTTTCAATTCGGCAGCCAGCGTGGCCCAATCCGGCCAGAAACGCCTCACGCCCTGCATCACTCACCGCACGGTTCAGGGTTGCACCTTCAAACGTAATTCCCATTTTGCCCAGCAATCCAAAGCGCCGCTGCCAGCTCGGGCTGGCCGTCAGCCGGATAACCCGGCTCAACGGCGAACTCCCACTCTCAAACGTGAGTGTCAGCGTTCCCGGGTTTTCAATGCTGTTAACGTAATAATCCAGGAAATCCGGCTGCCCGTCCGCCACCAGCGCACTGCCTTTTTCCGGCCATTCCACCAGCAGAACCCCGAACTTGCGGTAATCCTCCAGCCCCAGCCCGTCCAGTTCTTCCGGCTGTTTCATGCGGTAGCAGTCCACATGGGCCAGCGGGAAACGCGTATCCGCATAGGTCTGTACCAGCGTGTAAGTCGGGCTGGGTACATCGCCCACATGGCCAAGGGTCTGGATAAAATGCTTCGAAAACGTACTCTTACCAGCGCCCAGTTCACCAATCAGGCGCACAAGGTCACCGGCAATGCACACCTTGGCCAAAGCCGCGGCCAATCTGGCGGTTTCATACTCGCCGGACGCCACATACGTCAGCTCCGGATACAAATAAGGGGATACAGAAGCACTCATTCCGGCACCATACCCGTTTTTTCCCAATCTCCCAACTATCTTGCCTTACTTGCAGGCATGGTATACACGGAATATGCAATCTCCTCAAAAAGTCCTTTTATCAAGGAGCATCCCATGCCCAGCAATACCCCCTCAACGCCCTATCCGGATGATAAACAAACCGGCAAGCCTCTCCCTGAATATCCATTGGAAGGCGACCCCGATGACGCCGACAACGACCTTCCGCTGGAATCTGACCAGCCGGACACCCGCCCGTTCTTCACCACCTTCACCGGCCAACTGGTCATCTGGGCCGGTATCCTGGCCGCTTTTGGTCTGGTGAGCGAAGTCAACTTCGACACCATGGTCATCACCTTCCTCATCGGCGCCGTGATTATTGCCGTTATTCGGGAGTAGTCGCATTCATATTTGCAATAACCAACGCCGCCCCAAAAGGGCGGCGTTGCCATATCCAGTTGAGCAATTACCTGTTCTTGATATGCAGCTCCTTCAACTGCCGTTCATCCGGCACCGTCGGCGCACCCATCAGCAGGTCTTCACCGCGCTGGGTCATCGGGAAGGCCACCACTTCGCGCACCATGTTGCTCTCCGCCAGCAGCATCACCACGCGCTCAAGGCCCGCAGCGCAACCACCGTGCGGCGGGGCACCCAAATGGAAGGCTTTCCACATCCCGCGGAATTTATCCTTCACCGTGTCTTCACCGTATCCGGCAATCTCAAACGCCTTCAGCATCGCTTCAGGCTGGTGGTTACGAATCCCCCCGGAAATCAGCTCATAGCCGTTGCACACAAGGTCATATTGTGTCGCATAAATGTCCAGCGGGTCTTTTGTCATCAACGCCTCAAGTCCTCCCTGTGGCGTGGAGAACGGGTTGTGGCTAAAGTCAATTTTCCCCGTCGTCTCATCTTTCTCAAACATCGGGAAGTCCACAATCCACGCGAATTTAAACACGTTGGTTTCGTTCAAACCGCAGTCCTTGCCAAGGCGCACGCGCAGCGGGTTGAGGATCTTGTGGATCTGCGGCTCCTTACCGGCCACGAAGAAGATCACTCCGCCCTGTCCCACTTTCGCACGCGCAAACATGCCTTCAATCTGCTCGGGCTTCAGGAATTTCGTCAGCGGGCCGCCAAAACCGTCTTCTTTCCAGCTAATGTAACCCGGTGCCGCAGGCGCGCCCAGCTCGTCCTGCGCCCACTTGCCGACTTGGTCAAACCAGCTGCGCGGCTGGGCTGCAGCACCCGGCACACCAATCATCCGGATATGCCCTTTGGCGCTGATAATGCTCTTGAACACCCCAAACTCACTCTCGGCCCACACATCGCTCACATCGCTAATTTCCAGCGGGCAACGCAGGTCCGGCTTGTCGGAGGAATACTTCAACAATGCCTCATTGTAAGGAATCCGCACCCACTGCGGCGCCACCACATGGCGGCCATTGCCGTTGCGGTCGTTACCGTTCCAGTCCTTGAATTCCTCAAACACACCGCCCAGCACGTCTTCAACCAGGTTGAAGATATCGTCCTGCTCTACAAAGCTCATCTCAAGGTCAAGCTGATAAAAATCGGTCGGGCAGCGGTCGGCGCGGGCGTCTGCGTCACGGAAGCACGGCGCAATCTGGAAGTACCGGTCAAACCCGCTCACCATCAGCAACTGCTTGAATTGCTGTGG
This sequence comes from Alphaproteobacteria bacterium, assembly GCA_027489415.1. Lineage (GTDB taxonomy): Bacteria > Pseudomonadota > Alphaproteobacteria > UBA2136 > UBA6156 > UBA6156. The sequence continues at coordinate 8,428 of JAIXZU010000031.1, read as the reverse complement.
CGCCTGCGGCAACGCGTAAAACTTGCCCGGGTGCAAACGGCTCGGTACCAAAAAGTCGCGGGCACCCTCAGGGCTGCTCGCGGTCAGAATCGGGGTCTGGAACTCGCGGAAGCCCTTATCCCACATCCGGCGGCGCACGCTGGCAATCACGTCGCTGCGCAGCTTAATCGTGTTGCTCACGTCTTCACGGCGCAAATCAAGGAAGCGGTAGGTCAAGCGCAGCTCTTCCGGCGCACTGTCGTCCACAATCGAATAGGGCAGGGGGTCGGCTTTGCCCAGAACCGTGAACTTCGCCACTTCCATTTCAATCGCGCCGGTCGGCAGGTTGGGGTTCACAAGGCCTTCACCACGGGCGATAATCTTGCCTTCCACGCAAATCACGCTTTCCACGCCGGTGTGGGTAATCGCTTCAATCACGTCAGCGCCAAGGGTGTCGGGCTTAAACACCACCTGCGTGATGCCGGTGGTATCGCGCAGGTCAATAAACACCACGCCACCGTGGTCACGGCGTCTAAAAATCCATCCGGAAAGCTTCGCCGCCTGTCCGACATGCTCCAACCGCGGCTCGCCGCAGGTCAGGGTGCGGTAGCGCGGGTTGGGCGCCAAGGGTTTTCTCTGTAATTTCAAACTGTCCGTTCCGTCAACCGTGGCAACCATGGCATACACTCTCTCTCAATAATATCTATGGGGGGCACTTTTCCCTGTCTATGCTTGACGTGTCAAGCTGTTCGCACAATAACTTTGAAACCATGGCCAAACCCAGCTTCCTCTCGCACCCCGCAATCGCCAAGTGGCAGGGCCGCATCAGCACAGGCGTCGCGGACCTCAACGAGCGCCTCCTCCGCCGCCCGTCCGGCGAACCGGCCCCCATGCCCATCTGGCTCACCGGCAAGTGGGTTATGCTCGGTTTGGGCCTTGTTGTCGTGTTGGTCCTGTTTGGCATGTTCAAGCTGCTCACGTCGGAGGACTCCCTCAGCACGCCGTCACCCGCCACCCTGTCCAGCGGCGCGGAACCCTTCCATTCCACCTATCCGGCGCAGGTCTTCGTCACCAAGCCGGTGGCCCGCCATACCGTGTTTACGCTGCCGGAAAACTCCACCAACACCTTCAGCCCGCTCACGCCGGAAGCGATTGAGCGCGTGCGCAAGCTCTCGCCCACCACGCCGGAGGAACTCGCCGCCTTGAAACTGCGCGAGGTTCTGGCCCAGCAAGGCTACGCCTGGTCGGTCAACGGCTTCTTCGAGGCCGCCCGCAAGAACGACCTCAACGCCCTCACTGCCTATCTGCAGGCCGGTATGCCGGTCATGGCGCGCAACGCCTTCTCGTCCACCGCCCTCATGGCAGCCGCCGAAAGCAACAAAGTCGAAGCCGTCAAACTGCTGATAGCCGCAGGCGCCGACGTCAACGCCGCCACCACCAACCTGCAAACCCCGCTGCACCGCGCCGTCGCGGCAGGCTTCCCAGCCATGACACAACTGCTCCTCGCCGCCGGCGCCCAACCGGAAGCCACCACGCTGGAGGGCTGGACCGCGCTCTTCTACGCCGTGGACACCAACAACCTCGCCATGACGGACTACCTCATCAGCATCGGCAGCAAACCCAACCGTCAGGACAGGTTTGGCAACACGCCGCTGATGATCGCCACCCGCAAAAACGCGCTCGAAATGGCCCGCAAACTGGTGCGTCTGGGCGCGGACATGAACGCCCTCGACCTCACCGGCCGCACCGCCCTCCACTACGCGGTCCGTGGCGGCTACTACCAACTCACCAAAATGCTGCTGGAAAACGGCGCGAAAGCCACGCTGACGGACCGCAAGGGCGTCGCCCCCATGGATATCGCCCTCGCCCAGCAAGACCTCGCCATCGCCAACCTGCTCCTAGCCAACGGCGCCAAACGCACCAACGTCCTCGGCAAACCCGCCAAGCAATAACCAGCCGTCCCCGCCGCGCAGCCTAAAAGCCACATTCCTCATCACACAAACCGCGCGGTACCTTCCAATTCTGCCCCAAACCGTCTACGGTCACATCATGCAGTCCCTCGCCGCCTATTTCGATGTCCCCGACGCCTCCAGCCTCAACTGGGCGCACCGCATCAACACGGCGGACAAGCTCACCGCCGCCTTAGCCGATGAAACGGTACATATTCTGGAAGCCGACATCCAATTCGGCCCCGCCGACGCCACGCCGCTGGTCGCCGAACCGGGATCTGTCGCGGACCTCGACGCCGCCACCTTCATCGCCGCCGCCAGCCGCGCCGGCGACGCCATCCACCTGGACTTCCACACCCCTGGCGCCATCGAGCCCACGCTCAGCATCCTGCGCATGCTCAAAATCACCACGCCGGTCATCCTGCACACCGAAATCTTCACCCTTATTTCCACCGGTAATCCCGCGGACGGCATGGAACCGGACCACTTCATCCGCCTCTGCCAGCACGCCTGCCCCAGCGCGGTCTTAAGCCTGGGCTGGAGCCTCAAACGCGCCGCGGACACTGACGGCCGCGTCGAAGAAGCCCTCATCCAGCAAGTCGCCATCATGCTCATGCAAAAACTCGGCCCCGTGAATTACGCTTTGGAAATCCGCGCCGGCTACACCCCTGGCCTGCGCGGCACCCGTGCCGAACACGGCGCCGCCCTGATCTTCGACCCCCTCCCGCCCGCAGACGCTCCCGCCCACCACACCGCCTCGAACGTGGTCCCCCTCCACCAGCGCCAGCGTCAGGTCGCCTAACTTATATAAGCTAATCTCCTCAGGCGCCCACGGGCGCCTTGCTGCTGCCCGTAACCCCAAACGCCTTCAGCGTCGTGCTCACCACCTGCTCCAGCTCGGTCACAATGCTCGCCATGGTGGCGGAGGACTGCGCCACATCGCTCGCCGCCTGACTAGTGTCGTTAGCCGCCTGCTCAATCCCGCTCATGTTCACGTTCACACGCTCCACGCTGCTGCCTGCTTCATTTGCTGCCTGGGTAATGTTGTTCGCCACTGTCGTCTGCTCCTCAATCGCACTGGAAACGGAAGACGAGTTGCTCTGGATACTCTGAATCGAGCGCACCAGCTCATTCAGCACCGTAACCGCCGTCTCGGCCACGGACTGTATCCCCGCCACCTGTTCGCCAATCTGCACCGTTGCGTCTCTGGTGTGGGTTGCCAGCTTCGTCACTTCATCGGCCACCACCGCAAATCCGCGTCCGGCATCACCGGCGCGGGCGGCTTCAATCGCGGCGTTCAGCGCCAGCAGGTTGGTTTGGGTCGCAAGGTCGTTAATCAGCTTCACCACACTGTCAATTTCCACCGTGGCGTCCTTCAGTTTAACAATCACGCTGCTGGTGTGGTTGGCCTTGCCCACCACGTCTTTCACAAATTCGCTGGTCTCGTTCACACTGCTGGAAATCTCCTGAATCGAGGCATTGACGGACACCACCGCATTCGCCGCCACCTCCGAATTACTCCGCACAATCTTACTCTGCGTGGAAGTCTCCTCACTCGCCGCCACCATGGAAGCCACCGTCTGCTTCATCCCCACGCTGGAACCCGCAATGCGCTGGATCCTCTGCCCGAAGCTGTCGGAAAAGGACCCAAGTATTCTGAGAATTTTGCCATTCACCAGCCAGCCAACCAGCAACGAAACCCCAAGCACGCTGAAACCCAGTGCAAAGCTCAGGTACGTGGCCCGTAGCTTCTTCGCAATCCGCACCTCAATCAGTGCCTTTTTGGTATCAAGGATACGCACCCATAAAGCGTCACTGTCCATAATCATCTGTGTGGCTGCAAGGTTCAGTGCGGCCATGTCTGTGGCCTCACCGGCCCGGATTTGCCTCAGCACGCCGTCCATATTAATAATAAGTGCATCAGCATCCTTCACCAGCTTGTCGGCGGCCTCCTGCAAGGGTTGTACGGTACCATCAGCGTTGCTGGCTGCCGATGACACCAGATCACTCTGGATCTTCGCCGCTAGAATTTTCACACGGCTCTTGTCAATCACCACCTGTTCACTCTCTGCCGCCACGGTCAGCTCTGCCACCGGCGTGCGGCTGAAGTTGCCCAGCCGGTTCAAGGTGGCCATCAGCTCGGGTATCTGCACGGTGCTGGCGTCCATCAGGTAAAAGGTGTCCAGTTCCGGGTCAAGGGTCAGGTTGGAGGCATCAGCCACCGCCACGGAAAACGCAGCCAGCCCCTCAAAGGAAATCGGGACGTTTCCTACCGCTTTCAGGTCAAAGCGCGTCTGGCTTTTCAGTTTTTCAAATTCCGGTGCGGCAACATCAACTCCCTTCATCAGCAGGTCGGGCAGGTGGGCTGCGCCCAGCAACAGGTTGGCGCCGTCCAGCTCCGCGCGGGAAAATTCCACAACCGCATCGCTTTCGCGGTAAAGCAGGTAGGAAAAGATCAGGGGCGGAATCAGGGATAGAATCTGAATCAGCTTCAGCAGGTCGCGCACACTGGGGTTGAACATCATCGTCAGGGGTCCTGTTAGGGTTTCAAGCGTCTGCACCCCTTCGTCTCACGCGGGGCTTTAATGTCAGGCTAAGCGTAACGCAGCGCACCCTTCAATCACCATGTACAACAAGGGGTTGTTTCGGGGGTGATTAAAATCACCCCCTGTTGCATATTAAGTATATGAAATCGTTTGTATGACGTATCACATATACAGGGCATCCCCGCCGGTCGGTCGTCATAGGCCCGCATCGTTGCCATAAACATATCCCTGATAAAACATAGTCACTACGGCTTGCAGAAAAGTGAACTTTAGGGCAAGGTGCCGCTTATTCAAGTCACCAAGGGGGAAAAACACTATGACCAAATCCGAACTCATCCAGAAACTTGCCAGCCAGCACGCTGACCTCCGCGCCGACGATCTCGAAAAGCTCGTCAACACCATCTTCGAGGAAATCACCACGACCCTCGCCGAAGGCGGCCGCGTAGAGCTCCGTGGCTTCGGTGCGTTTTCTGTGCGTGAGCGTGCCGCCCGCAAAGGCCGCAACCCCCGCACTGGTGTCGCCGTCAGCGTTCCCGCCAAGCGCGTGCCCTTCTTCAAGACCGGTAAGGAACTCCGCACCCGCATTAACAAATAGTGCCTGCGCAGTTTGCAAAAAGCCTCCCACAGGGAGGTTTTTGCATAGTAGCTCCCTCCAGCACAAACCCCTCAACCTCAGCGCCCCAGCGCTTCCTTTTTGCAGTTCGAGGGAGTTTGCGCAGCAAAGGCCTGTCGCGCAGCGCGAACAGCAAACGAGGGGTGGGATTCAAAGGGAGGGGAAACTACCCCTCCCTTTTGCTACAGCTGGGGGTGCAGGGGGTTTATCCCCTGCTGGCGAAAGCGAGCGCTTCAGCGCGTAGCGAAGCCACGAAGACGCGCAGCGTAAAAAGAAAGAATGCAAATACCCGGAGCCACCAACCCGTGTGTCACCCCACCACAGCCGCCAAAACAAGCAACAGCATTCCCTAAGCGTCCTTTCTGGTCTCTAATAGCCTATGCGTTATGTCTTTGCCCTCCTCCTCGCCCCACTCCTCCTCGCCCCGGTGCGCCTGAAGGACGCCACCCCCGGCTTCTTCACACCCCCAGCACAAAGCCCGGCTCCGGAAAGCTACAGTTTGCCACCGGCGGACCCTCTCGTCACACCCACTTCCGTGCCCGCACCGGTCATTCCGGTCAAACCGAACCTTACCGCACCGGTCACCGCAACAGTCGTCACGTCGCCAACCTCGCTCAACCTGCCGCTGCCAACGGCTCCAGCGGGCACCACGCAGCAGGTCATTATCATCCAGCAACCGGCGGCGGGCGCCATCTCACCCATGCAGGCGGCGCTGTGTATCAAGGGCATGCAACTGGTGCAGGAACTCTCGCTGCTCAGCTATCAGCAGCGGCCGCACAGCAGCATCATGCGCCTGTCACTGGCGGCGGCCACGGCAGGGAACGAAGCCGCCAGCGGCAAGTGGCCCAATCTGGCCGCGTTCTATTATGCCGCCAAACGCCTGCCGTGGTTTAGTCAGCCTCATAAAACTGAAATCCAGGACGCCACGCGTGCCGCCGCCCGCCTGTGCGAAAAGTCCTGACCTGTCGCCCCGCAAACGCAGCGTAAGCGGCAGCGTGACCGGATAGCGCCACAGCCGCAGGCACACGCGTCGTCATTCGCTTGACAATCCCCACCCACACTCTAATCTCATCACATAACAAGGAGATCAATCTCATGCGTAGCCTACTCACATTCGCGGCTCTTGCCACCATGCTTACCGGCGTGGCCTCAGCGCAAAGCCGTGCCGAAACCTCGTCCGGCCAACCGACCCTCAGCATCGGCGGCGGCATGATCATCAAGCCGGACTACTCCGGTGCGGACACCTACGACAGCATGGCCATTCCGGTCATCTCCGCCAGCAAGGAACTCACCCCCGGTAACACCGTCTATCTGCGCGGCCTGCAAGCGGGCTTGGACCACGAAGTGAACAGCCAGCTCACCGTCGGCGCCCTCGTCAACTACCGCTTTGAACGGGACTCCTCCGACTCCGAACAACTCACCGGCATGGCGGACGTTGACGGCGCCATTGAACTCGGCCCCAAGGTCCGCTACCAGCTGACCCCCCAAATCGGCCTCGAAGGTACCGCATTGTTTGACATCTCCGACGCCCACGAAGGCTTCACCGCCCGCGCCGGCGCGGACTACACCATGCCGCTGTCCGAAGTCACGATGCTGACCTTCGCCGCCGGTATGAACTACGGCTCCGAGGACTACACCCGCACCTACTACGGTGTCCCCGCCGCCAACGCCATCTCCGGCCGTCCCGCCTACTCGCCGGACGCTGGCATCACGAATCTGGACGCCGGCGTCTCCCTGCGCCACGCCCTCACCGACAACTGGTCGCTCACCGGCCGCGTGGGCGCGGACTACCTGATGGGCGACGCCGCCGACTCCCCGCTGGTGGAACAGGAGTTCCAGCCCACCCTCATGCTCGGCGCCGCCTACCGCTTCTAACCCCAGCAAGCCAAGCCAAAAAATGCGCCCTCTGGGCGCTTTTTTAAATCCGGCGCGAAGCGACGTTTCTAGGGACATCGGAACTCGCTGGCAGCGTGGGATTTTTGATTTTCTTCCGTGGGCGAGGAGCGCAGCGTACCAATAAGTACGTGAGCACCGCAGAACGCGGAAAAAATCAAAAAGCACCGCTGCCAGTAGAGTTCGCTGCTGGAACGGATTACTTCTTGTTGGCAGCAATGCCATCAAGAATAATCTGTTCCGCCTCGGTCTTACCGACCCAGCCAGCGAGTTTAACCCACTTACCCGGCTCCAGGTTCTTATAGTGCGTATAGAACTGCTCCAACTGGTCGCGGAACATCTGCGGCAAATCGGTGTAGGTCTGGATGTGCTCAAAGCGCGGGTCCAGCTTCTTGTGCGGCACGCATACCAATTTGGCGTCTTCACCACTCTCGTCGGTGGTCAGCAGCGCACCCACGGGGCGGCAACGCACAACACTACCGGGCTGTACGGCAATGTCGGTGAACACGAAGGCATCCACCGGGTCGCCATCACCGGCAAGGGTGTGGTTGATGAATCCGTAATGGGCGGGGAAAACCATCGGCATCGGCGCGAAACGGTCCACGAACAGCATGCCGGTGTCTTTGTCGACTTCGTACTTGATGTGCGGCACGTGCTTGGCGTTTTCCACCACCACGTAAATATCGTGCGGGGGCTCTTTTCCTACGGGAAGATCCTTAAGGCTCATGTCATGTAACTCCTTGTTAACCGCCGCACCCTAACCTCAACCCAACCCAAAAACAAGAAAAACCCACCTGTTTAACAGGTGGGTTATCGCGGTAAATGAATCGGAATCCACTTGGCTTTAAATCGTTTCTTGGGGTTGGTATTGAATTGCAGGCAATACCCGTGAATCACGTAGGAATGTGGTTTGCGGTTGAGAGCCTTAATCGTGCTTGCAATCTGCTTTTTGGCTTTCCACAGAATCTTGGGATTGTGGCGGGAGTTACATTTCACCTCAATCACATAGATAATCCCACCATGCAGTACAACAAGGTCGGCGTTATATCCCGCATGAGAAACATGTGCCGTGTAACTCTCCGCAAGGTTAAGCAGTTCAGCCAGGTAATCCCATGCGGCATAAATCCGTCGCCATTCTCGGGAGGAAATTTCTCCAAAGGAATCTTTATTCCATGGGCCTTGCCCGAGGTAGTCACGGATCTCACTGTGGTTCAGCGGAGAATCATCCCGCTTTCTATTCTGTAAGTAGGGTAGGGCAGCATGGATAAAATGCCCTACAAGATATTGAACGCTCATCGGCGCCTCCCGAAAAAGGTCTGAAAGTGAGAATTTATGTATACCTGATAAGTTCGAATGCCAACAAAAATCCGCCCAACCAAAGGTCAGGCGGATTCTGTCTCTTCATTCAGCGGCACGTTCACCCAGTAAGGCTCGGGGGAGAGGTCATC
>JAIXZU010000058.1 GCA_027489415.1 Alphaproteobacteria bacterium | reverse complement strand
CTTTACGCTAGACCACTTCTACCTCCAGCCGGGCGTGAAGGACAAAATCATTAACTGCATCGTCAACAAAAAAACCCTGCTTATTTCCGGCGGTACCAGCACCGGTAAGACGAGTTTTATGAATGCGGCGCTGAAGTATATTCCGATGCATGAGCGCCTGATTACGCTGGAAGACGTACCGGAGCTGGATGTGCCCCACCAGAACTGTACGGGGTTGATTTTCGGGGGTTCCAACCGCGACCCGACCGGTAAGGAAATTCGGGAAATGCTTAACGCTACGCTGCGGATGCGGCCTGACCGTATTTTGCTGGGGGAAATCCGGAAAGAAAATGCGTTTACCTTCTGTAGTGCGATTAACACCGGCCACGAGGGCAGCATGGCGACGATTCACGCCAACAGCCCCGATGCCGCGCTGGACGCGGTGATTAACCGTGTGATGCTGAACGGTGAGATAGCCGATAGTGCCCTCAACGTACTGAAACGCCAGCTGGAAGCGGATATTTTTGGCGTGGTGCAGTTGGTGCGTGAAGGGCCGAAAGTGACCGGGTACTTCAAGCAGCTTAAGGCTTAGGCGCTATTTTTCCCCAAGCCGCCCCATGCCCGATTGAATGCTTGCGGGGGTTAGTTTGGCGGTGGTAGCTTTGAGTAGTTGATATGTACCCTTTTCCTGTTTTTCATACTCCCCTCCCCCTGACTGACCGAAGGAGCCTGCCATGCCTGACGACCGTGAGAGTATTCCGAAACTGCCGGTAAGGCGACCGCCGCCCCCAAGCCAGCAGATGCCCGACCTGAGCCAGCCGGGAGCCCATGGCAATGTGGTCCCCCTCAAGAAGCCTTCCGCGGGTAAGCCCGCGAAACCGATGACGCAGGCGCTTACAAAGCCTGTTGAAATGATTGCGCAGCGGATTGAATTCCCCCGCCACCTTGTGCGGACTGCCAAGATACTGCCGCCGATGACGCACGCCACTGATAACGTGAGGCCGATGACGAACGGCTTCTGGCTGGAGGCGTTCATTCGGAAAGTCCGGCTCAATCTGGTTCCCGCGCAGTTGATGATTACGCAGGAAAAGCGTTTGCTGCTGCCGGATTTTTCAACTTCATGACCGATTTTGCCTGCCCGTTTTCACGGGCAGGCTTTTTTCTTATGCTAGGCTTACATGCGGAACTGTATCGGGTGGGCTTCGTTTGCCTTTTAAATAGAGAGGATGTTAGATTTATTTTATGGCTAAGTTCAACAAAACCCTGAAGATTTTTGCAGCATGGCAATGGCTGAAGCGCGAAGGTGCCGTGGTATGGCGTGCGCTGATTGACCGCGAAACCCCGACCAAAGCGAGACTAGCAGCGCTGGCGCTGATTTTGTATGTGGTGAGCCCGATTGACCTTGTGCCGGATTTCATCCCGTTTCTGGGATGGGTGGATGACCTTGTGATTATACCGCTGGGAATGGCTTTTGTACGTTTGCTAGTGCCGCCCCATGTGTGGGTGCGGGCTGGAGGAAAGCCTGCGGAACGGCGGCGGCGCATGCGCAGCGTGATGAAAGATGTGACGCCCAGAAACTTTGGGATGTAGCAAAGCCCCCTTGTGGGGCTTTGCTTTTACTTACCTAACGATGCCTTCACAAAGGCGGCGAAGATGGGGTGCGGGTGGAGCGGTTGGGATTTGAACTCCGGATGGTATTGAACCGCGATGAAGAAGGGGTGCTCGGATTCGGGAAGCTCCACGATCTCGGCGAGGTCCGGATTCTGGGGTGAGAGGCCGGAGAACTTAAGGCCTGCGGCTTCAAGTGTTTCGCGGTAGCGCGGGTTGAATTCGTAGCGGTGGCGGTGGCGTTCCATGATATCTTCGATACCATATACTTTGGCTGCCAGACTGCCCTTGGCGAGTTTGGCAGGATAGGCGCCGAGGCGCATGGTGCCGCCGAGGTTGCTGATGGCGGTGCGCTGCATGGTTTCGCCGGAGGGGGTCTGCCATTCGGTCATCTGGCAGATAATCGGGTTTTTGGGTTGGCCTTTGTCTTCTGAGAATTCAGTGCTATCCGCGCCCTCGATTCCCGCCTTGTTGCGGGCGAATTCCGCGATGGCCATTTGCAGCCCGAGGCAGATGCCGAAGAATGGTTTTTTGTGTTCCCGCGCGTATTTGATGGCGCGGATCTTGCCTTCCGTACCCCGTGCGCCAAAGCCGCCGGGGATGAGGATGCCTGAGCAGTCCTTCAGTTTTTCCTCGATTTCCTTGTCCGAGAGTTTTTCGAGGTTTTCGCTATCCACAAAGCTGATTTCCACGAGAGCGTCGTGGGCGAAGCCGCCGTGGATGAGGGCTTCGTTCAGGGATTTGTAGGCATCCCCCAGCTGTGTGTATTTGCCGACCACCGCAATTCGCACGGTGCGGGGCGGTTGTGTGGCGATGTGGCTGACGTGGTGCCAGCGGGTGAGATCCGGCGCGGGGGCTTCGAGGCCGAAATGGTCCAGAATGGCGCTATCCAAGCCGTGTTCGTGGAGGGTTACGGGGACGCGGTAGATGGTGTCGGAGTCCGGGCAGCTCACGACATGGGTGGCGGGGAGGCCTGCGAACATGGCGATTTTGTCGAGTTCCGGACGTTCCAGTTCGACTTCCGAGCGGACAACGACGACATCCGCCTGGATGCCCATTTCGAGGAGCCCGCGAACGGCGTTTTGAGTGGGTTTCGTTTTGGTTTCGCCTACGGCTTTCAGATAGGGAGCAAATGTCAGGTGCATGAAGCAGGCGCGGTTGGGCGAGGACTTTGTGGCGCGGAGTTCGCGGCCCAGTTGGCGGATGGCTTCGATGAAGGCCATGGATTCGATGTCCCCCACCGTGCCGCCGATTTCTATCAGGGCGAAGTCCGCGGTGCCCTCCACCTGCTGGACGAATGCTTTGATTTCATTGGTGACGTGCGGTACGACTTGCACGGTTTTGCCGAGGTAGTCCCCCTTGCGTTCCTTGTGCAGAATGTTCCAGTAGATTTGGCCTGCTGTAATGTTGGAGAGTTTGCTGGAGGGGACGCCGGTGAAGCGTTCGTAGTGGCCGAGATCGAGGTCGGTTTCTGCGCCGTCGTCCGTCACGTAGACTTCGCCGTGCTGGAAGGGCGACATTGTGCCGGGATCCACGTTTAAGTAGGGGTCCAGCTTCTGCTGGGTGACGCTAAAACCGCGCGCTTGAAGGACGGCTGCCAAGGCGGAGGCTGTAAGCCCCTTCCCTAACGACGACATTACTCCGCCGGTGACGAAGATGTATCGTGTTTGCCGTAATGCCGAGGTGGCGGTGCCGCCTTCCTGTTGACCTTGTGAGTTTTGGGAGGAGGCGGACTTAGGCATTACTTGGCTTTCTATTCAGTCGGGGATGGGGCGGTGGCTGGGACCGGAATGACGGTGGCTGAAGTTGCAGTGGGAAGCAGCGAGGCTTCCGGCAGGGTTGGGGTTGCGGGGGCTGTGGCTTCGGTCATCACAGTTTCCGGGTGGCCTGCGCCTTTATTCAAGACAGCTGCTATAACGGAGAATAACAGGAACAACCCTGCGAGAACCGCAGTGGGTTTAGCCAGTGGGTTGCGCACAATTGCGTTACTACCGCCGCCAGCACCGCCAAACATACCGCCTGCGCCGGTTTCAGAGCGCTGAAGCAGAATAAGAATGATGAGAGCGACACATATTATCGCGTTGAGTGTGAGAAGAATACTGACCATGGCTGGGTTTTACGGTGGGAATGACGGAGAGTCAATGGCATTGCCTGAGGTTTGGGCGGTGGGGCTTGCCGCTGCCAGCGCTGCATGGCAGTTTGCGGCGTTATTTATTGTAAGGGAAAGCCTGAGACTATGATGCAAGCATTTAGGAAATTCGGTGCCACCAAGGGCAGCAAGGCGATGTTGATTTTGCTGATTGTCTGCTTTGCCGGATGGGGCATTGGTGACTACCTGATGCCGAATATCGGTGCCGAAGCCGTGACTGTGAATGGTGAGGGTGTTTCTCCGCAGGCTATTGAGCAGACTTATAAACAAAGGTTGGATAACATCAGCCAGTTGCTGGGAACTAAACCCACACAAGAGCAAATTGACCAGATGCAGCTGCCTGAACAGGTGGTGACCGAAGTTGTAGCGCGCACCGTACTGCGCCAAGCGGCTGAGCGCCTTGGGTTTGAGCCTGCCACCAAGCAGCTTCAGGATGAAATTGCGATGGTGAGTGCCTTTAAGAACGAGCAAGGGCAGTTTGATGTGGCGCGGTACCGCCAGATTCTGCAACAGATTGGCCGCAGCCCGAGCCAGTTTGAAGAAGACCTTGGGCAGGACATTATTGTGCGTAACCTTGCGCTGCTTTCCAAAGTTGAAACCCCGAGCCCGAGCCTTGTGGCCACTTTTGCCGCTGCCGAAGCCAGTGAGCTGGTGCTGGATGTGGCGACCTTCAAGGGTGATGCGGCCCAAGCTATTCCTGCGCCTACCGAGAGCGAGCTTAATGCCTTTTATAAGGACAACCCCACTGTTTACAGCCGCCCTGAAAGCCGCGACCTGGTTGTGCTGCGTTTGAGCCGCGAGGAGATAACCAAGAGCATTAGTGTGCCGGAAAGCGAGGTTTTAGCTGCCTATGAAGCCAATAAGGCGGCCTATGCGCTGCCTGAACAGCGCGAAGTACGGCATATTCTGTTTGATAGCCGTGAAGATGCGGTGCGTGTGGCGGCCAAGATTAAGAGTGTTGAGGATTTTGCGCGTGAAGCGAATGCCGAGAGCAAAGACCCGGGCAACCAAGGTAAAGGTGGGGTGCTTGGGAGTATTCAGGAAAAGGACGTAGTACCTGCGTTTGCGAAGGTAGCCTTCAAGATTGCCGAGAACACCCTGAGTGAGCCGGTGCAGAGCAACTTTGGCTGGCACTTGATTTGGGTTGATAAAATTGAGCCCGCCAAGAGCCTAAGCTTTGAAGAAACCAAGGATGCGATTGCCCGCGATTTGCAGGCCAGCCAAGCTGATGAGGCTTTAGTGCGGCTTGCAGGGCAGGTTGATGAAAAGATTGCAGCCGGTGAGCCCCTGACCAAAATTGCCGCTGATGTTGGCATTAAGCCGTTACAATTCAACATGGTGAATGCCAAAGATGAAACCATGGAGCCGCAGGAGCTTGAGGCAGGGTTTGGGCTTGAAAAAGGTGAAGTGAGTGTGCCGATTACGATGAAAGATGGCGGTAGCGCTTATGTTCAGGCCGTTGATGTGGCCCCTGCCCGCGTGCTGCCGCTGGCCGAGGTGAAGGACCGCGTGGCGAATGACTGGAAGAACGCACGCTTGCAGAGCCAGCTTCAGGAAAATGCCAACAAGCTGCTGGCTGCGGCCCGCGACCCGAAAGCCCAAGGTGATCTTGCCAATATTGCGGCCAAGGCGGGTGTGAGCGGTGTGGCGACGAGTGCTTTGACGATTAAGGACGGCATTGATGCGCCGGAATGGTTGCAGCGCGACCTGCTGGATGTTTACCCGCTGCCGGTGGGTGGCGTGCTGCCGGGCGTGCTGAGCGACAAGGGTGAATGGCATGTGGTGCGTGTGGCCGAACGTAAGGCCGGTGCGGTTGACCCTGCCAAATTGCCTGAGTTGACAAAGGTTTACCAGCAGCGTTTGCAGGGTGACCTTGAGGCCCTGCTGATGAGCTACCTGACCCAGCAGGCCACGGTTAAGCTGAACCAAGCCCACCTGAAACAACTGTTTGGCCGTGAGGTTACATGGGAACTGACAGAAAGCCGTTAAAAACCATTCTGTTAGGGGCGGTTTTGGCCGCCCTGCCTGTATGGATACACGCGGAAGTTCTTGTTTTTAAAGGAGAAAACAAGTGGGTTACCGCTGATGACGTGAAGCCCTTGCAGGCCCTGCAAAATGCGGCCCGCGGTGGCAAAACCTACTTCAAAGTGTGGCTTCCCAAAGAGAACCGCGAGCTGGCCGTTACGCGGTTGGAAGTAGTGCGCGACATACTTTCCAGAGAAGCTAAAAGTGCGGTGGTGATGGAAGAGGTTGGGACGGCTGCTGCCGGTACGCTGCGGATTGAATAAGTAAAGCTGGGAGCCGTTTTTGGCTGCTTTGATGGGGTTATTATAGCTTATTTTGGGGCATTTGTCAAGTTTTGCGTTTTATATAAGCTATTGATATTATTTTGTTTTTTTGGTTTTTGGGGGTGGTTATTGGGTGGAAAGTGCGTGGGCTGTGTTTGGTGAAGTTGGCTGTGGGGGCGGGTTTTTGGTTACCATGGATGGTGAATG
>JAIXZU010000114.1 GCA_027489415.1 Alphaproteobacteria bacterium | reverse complement strand
TGGCTTGTTTGCAGCGCCAAGATGGTATTCTGCAAATGCTGCTGTAGCTGGGCAAGGTCGGCCTGCGCCTGGGATTGTCCTTCTTCCAGACCTTTAGCATAACCCTCTGCATAAGCACTCTGGCGTGCCTCATCAAGCTGTTTGGCATGGTTGGATGAACTTGCGCCCCCCCCTGAAGACGCTCCCCCCTGCTGCCCATTCACAAGCTCAAAAAATTCGGTATCGAATCCGAATTTGGTATAGGGCGTGGTGGGCGCGCTCATCCGTTAAGGTTTTCCCGATGCCAATTAGGTAATGAACTCGTCGGCACCATCGGCACCGCTCGCAATCACAATCGTACCGCGGTCGGCAAGCCCCTTGGCCACAGCCACAATTTTCAGCTGTGCTTCGTCCACATCCTTCACCTTCACGGGTCCCATGGCATCCATGTCCTCGCGCAGGATCTTCGCAGCACGCTCGGACATATTCCGCAGGAACTTCTCACGCATTTCGGGTTTGGCACCCTTCAGGGCCATCGCCAGCACATCCTTGTCCACATCGCGCAGAATGGTCTGGATACCCTTGTCATCGGTTTTCATAATGTCATCAAATGTGAACATCAGTGCCCGAATCCGCTCGGCATCAGCAGGGTGTTCAGTTTCCAGCAAGCCCATGAAGCGCTGTTCATTACTGCGGTCAAAATTGTTGAAAATTTCTGCCATAAGCTCATGGCTGTCGCGTGTCGTCTTCTGGGCAAGGTTGCGCATGAACTCGCTTTTAAGAGAATCTTCCACAGCCGTAAGCACTTCACGCGGCACGTTGTCCATCACCAGAATGCGTTCCATGACCTCAATCGCCAGCTCCTGTGGCAGTACCGCCAGCACTTTCGCCGCGTGGCTGGCTTTAATCCGGCTGATAATCACCGCCACCGTCTGCGGGTACTCGTTCAACAAATAGCTCGCAAGGGTTTCTTCATGCACGTTGGCCAGCTTTTCCCACATGGTGCGCCCAGCAGGCCCGCGCATTTCGTCCATAAGTTCCTTAACGCGCTCTTCCTTCATGAAGCTCTTCAGGTAACGCTCTGTGGTGCCCCATCCGCCTACAACCCCGCCAGCACCACCGCCACCAACGGCTTCAGCAAAATCATTCAGGGTTGTTTCCATCTCCTCACTGGTAATGTGTCCCAAACCAGCCATTTCGCGCGAAACGTCACGAATTTCATAATCATCCATATACGAGAACAGCTGGGCGGCTCGTTGCTCCCCCATCGCAAGCATCAAAATGGCTGCCTTGCGGGGTCCGGTAAGTGTCGTACCTTTTGCCATATCAAGTATTCCCTAGCTGTTTTCTACCGAACTATTGCTGCCGCCCATCCAATTACGAACAACCCCTAAGCTCTCCTCAGGATACTGGTCAATAATCTCATTCACTTTCTTCACGGCGGATTCCTTCACACGGCCTTGAACAGAGCGAATATCAATCATTGAGTTATCATCACCACCAGTGCTACTGCCAATTGAGGGAACCCCCGCTCCAGCAGCCATCATAGGCGCACTGCCAAGCCCCGGTGCCATACTGGGCAACAGGTTGGAACCACCTCCACTGGCAAGGGCCTGGTTGAGAGTCGCAAGGGCAGGCTTAACCACCAGCAATGCCACGACAATCAGCGCAACAATGATCAACAAGTACTGCCCAAGGCTCAACATCTGCGCCTTAGTCAGGAAGGGCTCTTCAACTGCCGGCGGTTCAGCCGCAGCCGTGAACGGCATGTCAATAATTTCCACTTTATCACCACGCCCGCTATCAAAGCCAATCGCGGTTTCAACCAATGTTTTGATACGCGCTTTCTCATCATCGGTCAGCGGCGTGTAGGCAGGTATGGCAGGCACTTCCGCCTCACCTTCAGCCGCCGCAACGGGTACCGCAGCTTTCCCTGCGACAAGCACCGCAACGCTCAGCTTACGCACCTCCCCCCCCTGACGACTCAGGCTACGCACGGTCTTGGAGATCTCGTAGTTCGTCGTCGTTTCGTTACGGGACTCATTACTGTTGCTCCCGCTTCCCGCACCTCCAGCAGCACCACCCGGTGTATTGGCGGCAACGCCCGTTACACCACCGTCAGCGCCATCCACAGCGGCACTGGTGCTTTCCACAGTCTGCTCACTTCTCACCACTTGCTGGGACGGGTCATAGAGCTCGCTTTGCTCTGTCAGCTTGTCCAGGTTCAAATCAGCCGTCACACGGACAACAGCATTTCCAGCTCCCACGACGCGCTCAAGCATGCCACCAATACTGTCTTCATAACTCTTTTCAACACTCCGCCGCAGGTTTCCAGCACTGCTAGCAGTATCGTTTTGCATTTTACCATCAAACAGAAGCGTTCCGCGCTGGTCGATAATCGTCACATTCGCACTGCTGAGATTGGGTACGGATGCTGCTGCCAATTGGGCAATACTCTGCACCTGCTCCGGCGTCAGGGTGCGCGCTCCAAGGTTAAGGGCAATCGCCGCACTGGGGGTAACCTGTTCACGGCTAAACAAATTCTGTTTCGGCAACACAATATGCACACGCGCCCCGCTCACGGCTGGAATAGTCCCGATGGTACGCGCAAGCTCGCCCTCAAGGGCACGCTTGGCGTTAAGGTTGCTCACAAAATTCGTGGTTCCAAAGCTGGACTGGTTATCAAACAGCTCATACCCGGTCGTACTTCCACCAACCAGCCCCTGCCCCGCAACCTGAAGGCGCAATTCGCCCACTTTGTCGGAGGGTACATACACCGCACCATCGCCCCGCACTTCATTCGGAATATTCTGGGAAGCCAGATAGTCATTAATGCGGGAGGCCTCCTGCGCATCAAGGCCGCCATAGAGCAACGCCATACTCGGGGTCTGCGCACGGTTAATAACCATGCTGGAAATGGCAATCACAGCGGCAATACCGATAAACAACGCCAGAATGCGTCCTGGCCCCAAGCTCCGGAAGGCATTGAGTAAAGATTCCATGTGAGAAATACGGCTCCCTGTCGGCGGCAACCGGAACAAATCCGGCACATCCGCAATTATCTTATTATTAGCGCCATTACTTGGGCAGAGGGTGGCTACATGCCGTTACCTTATTCGTGCCGCATATCGCGCATCTGTGCAAGGGTCTTGTCATAGGCTTTGTGGCAAGGCTGCCTCAGGGGGATGCAGGTAAACATTGTGTCATATTTTCAAACACCCCCAACATATAGTTAGCGCAACGCAAACAGGCTGATAGACAGCAAACATGCCTCACCCGACAAAACCACAACAGTGGGTTGCAAAATAGGCAGCAATCATCAGGAAAGCACGCTATCTGAGGTTGTCAGGAGCAGCTTGTACTGGCTAGGATAAGCACCATGTCGGACCACGAAGATCAAAATCTGTGGGGTCGGGCTGGGACTGGACGCCTGATGAAAACTTGGGCACAGTCATCGAACAACTCTCCGGCCCCCGGCGAGGTGTTTAACCCTGCTGGCATGTAGCCAGTGCAATTAACTCAAGTACGAGGACCATATAATATGGCAATCACCTTTAACACCAACCTTGCGGCCCTTGGCGCTCAGCGTAACATCGGTATCGCAAGTAACGCAGCTTCTAGCAGCTTGTCCAAGCTGTCTTCCGGTAGCCGTGTTCCCCAAGCCAAGGACGACGCCGCAGGTCTGGCCATCGGTTCTAAGCTGAAATCCGAAGTCGCTGGTCTTACCCAAGCATCCAACAACGCTGCTCAGGCTATCTCCCTGCTGCAGATTGCTGACGGTGCTCTGTCCACCATTGGTGACGTTCTCCAGCGTATGAAAGCTCTGGCCGTACAAAGCAGTTCCGGTCAGCTCGATGACGCATCCCGTTCCTTGCTGAACCAGGAGTTCACCGGTCTGAACAGTGAAATCACCCGTGTTGCAAGCCTGTCGAACTTTAACGGTACGACCCTGCTCGCAGGTTCCAACACCATCACTGCCAACGTGAACGATACTGCATCTGTCGGTTCCGCAACCAGCATTAAAAACCTGGTCGGCGAAGGCGTCAGCAGCATCAACCTGGCTGCCTCCTTCTCTGGCGACGCTGTTTCCTTGTCTTACAACGCCAAGGGCAACGTGCTGACCATGACCAACCTCAGCACCGGTCAGTCTGACAGCGTGAACATCGGTGCAACCGCTGTAGCCGCTGGTTCAACCCAAACCGTTAACTTCGGTAACCTCGGTGCCACTGTTGTTCTGAACGAAAACTTCGACAAGAACGTCAGCACCGACATGCAGAACGGCTTCCGCACGCAGACTCTCGCAGTCGGCGGTGCTAACGCTGCAAAAATCACGTCCAGCTCCGTGGAGATGAACTACAAGTTTAGCGCCACCTCTGGTCTGACTGCTGCCAGCGCAAACTCCGTATCCTTCGCAGTGAACGCCACGAATGCTGACGAAGCCACTATCACCGCAACTGTCGGCGGTCGTGCCTTCTCAGTCGCCACCACAGCTGGTGCAACGGGCGGTACTGTGGACCTCACCACAACCGGTGCGAAAAACATTACCCTCACCGATGGTGCAGGCAGCACGATCGAGCTGAACTTCACGGTTGCAACAGCCTTCGCTGATGGTGACGCCGCTACGATCACTCCGACTGTCACAGGTCTCAACACCTCCACTGTCGATGTGAACGCCAACGACGTAACCTTCACCTACACTGCCGGTGGTGGTACTGCCGCAGTCAGCAGCATCGCTGTCTCTAACGTGTCCTTCGGTGCCAACAGCGGTCTGCAGATCTCTGACTTCGCTGGTATCACTGGCCCAACTGTCAGCGCTGCCACTGCCACAGCCACGACCTCCGGTACTATCACGATCGGCGGTAACACCTTCACCAGCAGCACTGCCAGCCGTGACTTCACCTCAAACGGTGCCAAGACCTTCAGCTACTCTGACGGTCAAGGTAACTCGTTTGACCTCACCTACACGGTCAGCGGCGTCTTTGCCAACGGTAACACCCTGTCAGTCTCTGCGGTGGCTCTGGATCACACCCCGACAGTTGCCGACGCTACCGCCCAGGTAACGGGTGTCAGCAAAGGCACAGCCAGCACCTTCGACTTCGGTGATGTCGACTCCGGTTCCGTAACCTGGACAACCACAACGGCCTCCACGTCAACCGCCAGCATCACGCTGAACGGTCAGACCTTCACGTCCGGTAACGTCGACCTGACCACCGCAGGTGAAAAAACCGTAACCCTCACCAACGGTAGCGGTACCGCTGCAACCTCCATCACCTATAAGTTCAACCTGACAGGTGCTCTGGACAACGGCGATACCCTTACCCAGGAAGTGGGCGGCCTTGGTCAAATCGTGGGCGTGAACACCGTGAACAGCGGTAACACCACCTTTGACTTTAAAGTAGGTTCCGGTACCACCGACAACGACAGCATCGCCTTCACCCTGCGCAGCGCAACCGCTGACAGCCTCGGTATTGCTGCCGCAACCATCGATACCGCCGCTAATGCGGATACTGCCATCGGTCTGGTTAACAACGCGATTACCGCAGTTGCTAGCCGCCGCGCGGACATCGGTGCTGCTCAAAGCCGACTCGACTTCGCCAGCAACAGTATCAGCGTGTCTATCGAAAACACGACTGCTGCTGCCAGCGCGCTGCTCGACGTAGACGTATCTGCTGAAATCACCACCTTCACCAACAAGAACGTGTTGATGCAAGCTGGTATCAGCCTGCTCGGACAAGCCAACCAGCAGCCCGCTCTGCTGCTCCGCTTGCTCCAGTAGTACTGAGCAACCAAATGAAGGCCCCCTCGGGGGCCTTCTTTAGTTATTTAAAAAGCTAAATCAGCATCCAGATCATCGCCGCACTCATCGCAACCATCAGTAGGTTCTCAACTACGGTCACAGTGGTCATCGGCAGGTTCAACACGGTTCCAAGGCAGGCACAGCGTATCCGCTTCTTGTCTAGAAGGGCTTTCACCACACCAAGGGTACCAAATGCCATCAGAATCAACGTGATGCCATTCAACAGTAACGGAAATACCTGAAACGCAAATCCAATCCCCAAACCAAGCTCAATAAAGGGATATATCAACCCGTACGGCTTCCAACGCATCGCCAGGATGTCATACCCGGCATAAGCATCCGCAAACCCCTGCAAGTTAAGGAATTTGAAGAAGGAAAACACCAAAAAGAATCCGGCCATGAACACCTGCATGAACACCATGGTGTCAAATTGCCCAGCTACCAAGTCAGTTGCCGCCGCGCATGCTCCCAACAAAATATAACCGGCTATCAGCAGCAACGGCCGGAAAGTCGTAACCTTATCCCGCAACGTGTTCGAAACCCCCTGGGAAGGATCTACAGGAGCCTTGGAGGGGCGCTTCAAGTGATAACTCCCAACTCCTTTCACGGCAGCGTTCAAACGGTCAAACGGCACAGCTCCCTCTACCTGAATCTGCGGCGG
>JAIXZU010000012.1 GCA_027489415.1 Alphaproteobacteria bacterium | reverse complement strand
GGTGTTTGGCTGGCCCGGCCTTGGAAACTTGCTGGTGGAAGCGTTACACCAGCGGGATTACCCTGTGATACAGGGCTGTTTGCTGCTGATTTCCCTTGTTTACATGTTGTGCGTGCTGCTGGCCGATGTGGTGAGTGCGATGCTTGACCCGAGAGTGCGGAATGCCTGATATGCGCGAGATGATGATGCAGTTGCGGTTTGTTGCCAGTGACCTGAAGGTTCTGATTGGTGTGGGGCTTATACTATTATGTGTAGGGGGCCTTGGACTGGGTGCGATGGTGACGCAGGGCAGCGCGCTAATGGTGGATGTGACGCAGACTTTCCAGCCCGCAAGTGCGCTGCACTGGCTGGGGACGGATGATTTGGGGCGGGATGTGCTGGCGAGGTTGGCCTCCGGCGTGCGGGTGAGTTTGACGGTGAGTGCGGTCGTGTTGCTGGTGACGGCGGGGATTGGGATTACCCTTGGTTTGCTAGCCGGGTGGTTTGACGGATGGATTGACACCGTGGTGGGGAAGATGACCGAGGTTGTGCTGAGTTTCCCCGGGCTTTTGCTGGCGCTGGCGCTGGCGGCGCTGGTGGGGCCGGGAATTGGGAATGTGATGGTGGCGCTGGGCTTGCTGGGCTGGGTGGGTTTTTGCAGATTGACGCGCGTTGAAGTGAAGCGCTTGCGCGGGCTGGCGTTTGTGCAGGCGGCGAAGTTAAGTGGTGTTTCAACAGGTCAAATATGGCTGCGGCATATTCTGCCCAATTGCATTGGGCCGCTGGTGGTGGAGGCGTTGCTGGTGGTGGCGGGCACGATGGTGGCTGAGGCGGGGTTGAGTTTCCTTGGCCTTGGGATACCCGCCCCCCAGCCCAGCCTTGGCGGGATGCTGCGTGACGGGATGCGGGACGTGCTGGTGGCGCCGTGGCTGGTAGTTTGGCCGGCAGTGGTGCTGATAAGCCTCAGTGTCGGGACTAATGTGCTGGCACAGGGTTTGCGCCGGCGGTTGTTGGATGGTAGGACTTCCGCCTAGATGAAACACGCACACTGGCCATGGGTGATAGCAGGGATGATGGCTTTTATGGCCGTTGCCGTGTTTGTGCCCCCTTTAGTTGGTAATAGCCAAGACGGCAACGATACCCCCGGTTTGGTGGAAGAGATGCGGGTTGGGCAGGAAAACGGCCGCACGCGGATTGTGCTACAGTTTAATGAAGCGACGACTGAGAAGGAATTTGCCTTCCGCTGGTTCACGTTGCCGGAGCCTGCGCGTGTGGTGGTGGATTTCCAGGATATTACGTTCAAGAACTCTCCCAACATGGTGAAGTTGCCCGGTGATGGGCTTGCCAAAGGTTTGCGGGCTGGGCGTTTCCGGCCTGGTACCGTGCGGATGGTGCTTGATTTGACGAAGTCCGGCCGTGTCAATGTGTTTGGGATTCCGCCGCGGGGCGGGCAGGGGCCGCGCCTTGTGATTGACCTTGTGCAGCTGAAAAAAGGCGAAAAGCCGACCAATGTGCCGCCGCCGGAAGATGTGGTGACGACGGGTGATGCCCCGCAGCCGACCAAACCCACCAAGATTGAAGATGAGCCTGCTGATGTGGTGCCGCCGCAAGTTACCCGCGACGTGAGCAGCGGGCCGCGTGAGCGTGTGACCGTGGTGCTGGACGCGGGACACGGTGGCGTTGACCCGGGTGCGTGCAGCAAGACAATCAAATTGTGCGAAAAAGGCTTAACGCTGGAAATGACCAAACTGGTGCGCGACAGGCTGCGCAGCGACAAGATTGAAGTGATTCTGACCCGTGAGACCGATGTGTTCATTCCGCTGCCAGAGCGCCCGCGTGTGGCCCAGCGCAATAACGCTGATTTGTTTGTGAGCCTGCATGCCGACATTCACCCGACCAAGAGCAGTGTGAAAGGTGCAACTGTTTATATGGTAAGTGAAAAGGCCAGTGACAAAGAAGCTGCACGACTTGCCAACAGTGAAAACGAACGTGACGTGTTGGCGGGGGTGGCCTTTGGCAAGGAGAGCAAGGAAGTGCAGAGCATCCTGCTTTCGCTGGTTCAGCGCGATACGTTGAATAACTCCGTTTACCTGGCGCGCAGTGTGCTGGATGAGCTTGGCAGTGTGACTGAAGTGCGGAAAAATGAAGTGCTGTATGCGGGGTTCCGTGTTCTAAAGAGCCCTGATGTGCCGAGCATTCTGGTGGAGATGGGATACCTTTCCAACCCGCAGGAAGAGCGCCAGCTGGGTGACCCGAACTACCGCAGGAAGTTGGCTGATGCGCTGGCGAGGGGTATCCGGAACTATGTGCAGCAGAATATTCACTATTAGTGTTTGGTGAGTCTTTTCCGAGGGGATTGTCCGACTTTTCTTACGGCGATGGCGATTGTGGTGGCAGTTGCATGGACGGATGCTTGTAGGTTGAGAGGGCTTTGTGTAGCTTGATGCAATGGTGATGAATCGTAGAGGTAGTGCGCGCGGAAATGGGGGCCAAGTGCCTGCCCAAGGCCGCCCCGCACGTAAAAAAAATCTGCCCAAGTGGCTGGTAATTTGTGCATGGCTGGCGGCGCTGGGAACCCTTGCGTTTGGGGCCCTGTTTGGTGCTGTTCTGGTTTATTATGACAACCAGTTACCGGATTTCCGGCAACTGAGCGAATATAAGCCGCCGCTGATTACCCGCGTGTATGACCGCAATGGAGAGATTGTGGCTGAGTATGCCAACGAGCGCCGGATTTGGGTGCCGATCAGTGAAATTCCGAAGCCGGTTGTTGAAGCGTTTTTGGCGGCTGAGGACAGCCACTTCTTTGAACATGGTGGATATGACCTGAAGGCGATTGTGCGGGCGAGTTTGGTGAATGCCACAACCGACCGCAAGCAAGGGGCCAGCACCATTACCCAGCAAGTGGCGAAAACGTACCTGTTGAGCAGTGAGCGGACCTATACGCGGAAGATTAAAGAGCTGATTCTCAGTTGGCGGATTGAAAAGGCGTATTCCAAGAACGAGATTCTGGAGCTTTACCTGAACCGTATTTACCTTGGTAACGGCAGCTACGGTGTTGGAGCTGCGGCGCAGACGTATTTCAGTAAAACCCTTGCGGAACTGAATTTGCAGGAGCGTGCGATGATTGCGGGGATGCCGCAGGCGCCGACGCGTTTCAACCCCGTGCGCAACCCGAGTGCGGCGTTGGCGCGGCGAAATATCATCATTGGCCGGTTGCAGGATGAAGGCTATGTGACGGCCGCTGAGGCTGAAGCTGCCAAGGCAACGCCGATTGGCCTGAATGTGAGCCCGTTGAAACAGGGGGAAGATGCGCCGCACTTTGCCGAGTTCATCCGGCAGATGATTTTGAAGCAGTATGGCGAGAAGGCGTTGTATCAGGACGGTTTGAGTGTTTACACCACCCTTGATTTGCCGACCCAGCGACGGGCCGAAGAAGCGGTTTATCAGGGACTGAAGGCGTATGACCGCCGCCATGGCTGGCGCGGGCCGCTGGCGAAAATCAAGAACATGAACGACTGGCAGGATGAGCTTGAGAAGATTGCTGCCAATTACGCCCATAGCTGGCGGATTGGTGAGCCCGGTGTTGTGCTGAAAGTGGGACGTGACAGCGCGCGCGTTGGCTTGAGCGACGGTAAGCAAGTGATGGTGAGTGCGGCCTCCATGAAATGGACCGGTAAGGGCACGCCCAGTAGTTTCCTGAAGATTGGTGACGTGGTGATGGTGAAGCCTGCCAATTCCAAGGGCGGTGACGCTTACACCCTTGAGCAGCTGCCTGCCGTGCAGGGCGCGCTGGTGGCGATTGACGTGCGCACTGGCGAGGTTCTGGCGATGGTTGGCGGGCTTGGTGAAGGTGTTGGTTTCAACCGCGCGATTATGGCCAAGCGCCAAGTTGGGAGTTCCTTCAAGCCGATTGTTTACACGGCGGCGATTGAGCGCGGATACACCGCCGCAAGCACCGTGCTGGACGCGCCGATTGTGTTCCGGCTTGGTGACAGTGAGTGGAAGCCTAAGAACTATGATAACAAGTTCAATGGCATGACGACCATCCGGCAGGGGCTTGAGCAAAGCCGTAACCTGATGACCGTGCGACTGGCGCAGGATGTGGGGATGCGGCAGGTTTCCGACGTTGGTAAGCGCATGGGGCTTAAGGGTATTCCTACCACTGACCTTTCGATTGCGTTGGGAAGTTTGGATATGTCCCTGATGGATGTGACCAGTGCTTACAGCGTTTATCCGCGCGGTGGTGTGGCGATTGACCCGACTTACCTGCGCCGCGTGCAGGATTCCCAAGGTGTGACGCTGTTTAGAGCACATGCTGCGTGTGAAAACTGCCTTGCGCAGCTGGGGGCCAGCCCTGACGTTGCGCCTGCCATGCCGCAAATGGCTGGGCGTGAGGCGATTGACCCGAAAACGGCTTACCTGATGACGAATATCCTGCAGGGGATTGTGTTGCGCGGTACAGGGTATTCTTTGAACTCCCTCGGGCGGCCGCTGGCGGGTAAAACGGGGACGACGAATGACTCTATCGATGCGTGGTTTGTTGGTTTCAGCCCCAGCCTTGCGGTTGGCGTCTGGGTTGGCTTTGATACGCCGAAAACCCTTGGTAGTGGCGAGACAGGCGCGCGTGCGGCGCTGCCTATCTGGAAGTCCTTCGCTGAAAAGCAATTTGAAGGAACCCCGATTGAAGGCTTTACCGTACCGGCAGGGATTGAGTTCACCCGCATTGATGCCAAAACCGGACTGCTGCCTGGTGCGAATAGCGAAAAGGTGATTACCGAAGCGTTTATTGAGGGTACGGCGCCGACGGAGGTTAGCCCTGATATCTTTGATACCGGGTTGGAAATCTTCAACGGTGGCAGTGAGAGCGCGCCGCGTGATACTGAAGATGGCAGCACCGGCAGTGCGCCCCAGCAGGGTGGACAGCAGGGGCCGATTGAGAACCTGCTTAGGACCTTCGGGATTTACTAAGCGGAGCCCCACCTTCACCGGTGGGGTTTTCGTTGAGTTTCTGGGGGTTTTCGGGTAATGGTATTATCTTAATTGGAGATTGATGATGCAGGCGGATATACGCGATTTGGTTGGGCAGATAGAGCAGGGTTTGGCCTTGCTCGGGAGGAGTCTTTGACCTTCCGGTTGCGCGAAAACGGATAGGTGAGCTGGAGGAACTGGCCGCAGACGGAGCGCTGTGGAGCGATGCGGTTAAAGCCAAACAAGTGATGCAGGAAAAGCGTAAGCTAGAGGTTCAGGTTGGAACCTACGACGGTATTGCGCGACGTTTGGAAGATGCGGTGGCGCTGATTGAGCTGGGTGAGGAGGCCGGTGACGACAGCACCGTGAATGAGGGTGTGAACGAGCTGAAAGCGCTGGTTGGTGAGGCGAAGAAGCTGGAGATCCAGTGCCTGTTGGGGGGCAAAATGGATGGTAACAATGCCTACCTTGAAGTCCATGCCGGAGCCGGTGGGACTGAGAGTGCCGATTGGGCGGGTATGCTGCTGCGGATGTATATCCGGTGGGCGGAGCGGCAGGGTTTCAAGGTTTCCATGGTGGAAGAAACGGCCGGTGAACAGGCCGGTGTGAAAAGTGCGACGATTCAGATTGAAGGGACCTTTGCCTACGGCCTTGCCAAGACCGAGACGGGTGTGCACCGGCTGGTGCGGATTTCTCCCTTCGATAGCCAAGCGCGCCGCCATACCAGCTTTGCCAGTGT
This sequence comes from Alphaproteobacteria bacterium, assembly GCA_027489415.1. Lineage (GTDB taxonomy): Bacteria > Pseudomonadota > Alphaproteobacteria > UBA2136 > UBA6156 > UBA6156. Next base: position 4,584 of record JAIXZU010000012.1, on the reverse strand, counting down.
GTTTGTGTACCCCGAAGTGGATGAGAGCATTGAGATTGACATTGATATGAGCAAAGTACGTGTGGATACCTACCGCAGCAGCGGGGCAGGGGGGCAGCACGTGAATACGACGGATAGTGCCATCCGGTTGACCCACATACCGAGCGGGATTGTGGTGGCTTGCCAGCAGGACCGCAGCCAGCACCGTAACCGCGAAATTGCCTTGAATATGCTGAAAGCGCGTTTGTACGAACTGGAAATTTCCAAGCAGGATGCCGAACGTGCCGCCATGGAAGCCACCAAAAGCGACAACAGCTGGGGGCACCAGATACGCAGCTATGTGTTGCAACCTTACCAGATGGTTAAAGACCTTCGGACCGGAATTGAAACGAGTAATACCGCTGCCGTGCTTGATGGTGATATTGATGATTTCATACAGGCTGCTTTAGCGGATAAGGTCGGCAACAATCGGGGTGATTAAGGGTTAGCTTCAGGTGGTTTGGAAACGTAAGGCTTTAAAATGGGGAGGTTTCGGCAGTGCCGGCATGCTTGTGCTGTTACTGCTTGGAATTGCTGCCTTTTTATGGCTGGCGCGCGAGTATACGCGGGCCCACCCACTTGATTTGACCGCGCGACTGCCGCAGGTGGAAAAATACCTGCTGCCCAAAGGGCTTCAGCTTGATGCGGAAAAAGCCGAACTGTTTTTTGATGAAGGGCCGGTCCTTCGCGTAAGCGGCCTTGCCTTACGTGGGGCGGATGGCGAGCTTGGCGTTTTTGTGGAGCAGGCGGCGATTCAGCTTGCGACGTCCCAGCTCCTGTTGTTCAGTGCGGCACCCAAGGTGATTGAGGCCAGTGGCGTGACGCTGCGGATTGTGCGGAGTGTGGATGGGATTCGGGTGGCTGGGCTGGATTTGTCCGGTGAGGAGCAGGGCAAGACCGAGGTTGAAGGTGTGGTTGAATGGCTTAACGGGCTGGGCTGGAACCGTGTTTGGGGGCGGTTGAAGACGGTCAAAGTTGCTAACTTGAACTTATTGTTGCGCGATGATGTTCAGCGCGCTGAATGGGTGCTGGAGCGCGGTAACATGACTGTGGGCCGGTATGAGGACGACGGTGAGCGTGGCACGCTGACGGCTGTAGTACGGCGCCTGTACGGCGATGTGAAGCAGATGAAGGAACTAGATAACGTACCCGTACTGGTAAGTTTTGCGCACCGCCCCAAGGCCGATGGCATGGAAATACGCGGGCGCCTTGACCGCGCCAATGCCCAGATGGTGACTGATTATTTCCCGCCCCAATTTAAAGACTTATTGCAAGCGCAGGGGCAGGTGGAAATCGGCACCCGATTGATGACCGGTAACCGCCTTGCGCAGCCGTGGGTGACGATGCGGTTGCTGAACGTGGAAGTGAAGCCGCCGAAGGGGTACAGCAAGCCGCTGATGTTCCCCAAGCTGACGTTGACGGCCAGTTATGTTCCGCCAATTGAGGGTGTGAGTGAGAGTGATGTGTTGAGCATCCTCGATTTACAGGCAACCACAAGCAAGGGCCGTATTGTGATGGCTTCCGGCACCATTGCGGGTGTGCAGACCGACCCGATGATTGATATGAGGCTAACCAGCCCGATTGGTGAAGTGCAGGGGATTTTTGATATGTTCCCTGACCAGTTGCCGGGCTTTGCGAAAGTTTTGAAGTGGGTGCGGCCGAATATCCAGGAGGGCATGTACCAGAGTTTGACCGCGCATTATGCCGGGCGGCCCAGTGCCTTCCCAGGGTGTGGTGACACCTGCGGTGTGCTGGATATTGATGCTAATTTTACAGATGCGAAGGTGAGGTTCCTTGACGGGATTAGCCCTGTGCAGGGCCGGGAGGGGACTTTCCAGTGGCGTGGGCAGCGCTTTGAAGTGAATGTTGAGAAAGCACGGGTTGGTGAGCAGGCTGCTGCTGATGTGAAAGTGGTGATGGGGCAGATATTCGCTGTGAGCCCGACGGAGCTGCGTGTGGTAGGGCGGTTGGAAGGTGATGCCCATGACATGATTGGTGAGCTTGCTGCGATGCCTGCCACGAAGGGTAAAGTTCCGCAGGGGATTTACGGGCAGCACGAGAGCACGTTTGATGTGCTGGTGCCGATACCCCATGGTGGTGAGACTACATTTGCGAATAGCACGGTGCTGGTGTCATCCAGTTTGACGAATGTGTCCATTCGCAATTTGCCGGAGCTTAGGGGGCTGGATTTCAAGGCGCCTGCTGTGGTGGCTTCGTTGGATGTTTCCAAAACATTGCGCGTAGTGGGTAAGGGCGAGCTGGGCAGCTACCCGATGGAGATTGACTGGAGCCAGAATATTGCGCCCGGGCAGCCGGCTATGATGACGCTCGCTGCGACAGGAACAGTTGGGAGTGACTGGCTGCTGAAGCAGGCTTCCATAACATTGGTGAGTATGACCGGGCCTGTTGGGTTGGCGCTGAACCTTGTTGAAGACAAAAATGGCCGCTGGGGATTTGCTGCCAATGCTGATGTGGCCAAAGCTGATGTGAATGTTCCCGCTGCCAACTTTATCAAGCCCAAAAACGAGCGGCTGAATGTGGCGGTTACAGGGCTTTATGCGGTGAGTGAGAGTGTGGTGCTGGATAGCTTGGATATTCAGGGAAATAAGGTAGCGTTGAATGGCGCCGTGACATGGAAAGAGGGTAACCTGAATGGCAGCAGTGCCAAGCTTTCCAAACTTATTGTGGGTGAGACCGATGTGCTTGTGAACTGGGGTGAAGGCAAAGCCAGTGTGACGGGCAAGCGCATTGATTTACGCGGGTATGATTTGTTTGGGAGTGATGAGAAGAGAAAGGGTGAAAAAGAGGACACGCAGCCGGATAACCTGTTGTTGAATCTGGATGTTCAGGAAGTGTTGACCGAAGGTGGCAAGCTTAACGGAGTGGTGGCTGTGGCGAAAGCGACCAAAGGGCGTTGGGATTTACAGAAGCTGACGGCGCTGGTGAATGATGCGCATAAAGTGAATATTCTAACCACGCAGCTTCGGGGGCAGGCCGGGCGTAAGAAAATGACGATTGATATTCAGGACCTTGGTAGCACCCTGAATGCCTTTGATATTTATGACAAGCTGGAGCATGGCAAACTGAGTGGTGAGATTACCTATGACACCCCCGAGGTTGGTGGCGGTATTTTAACCCTGATTGATTTTGAGTTGAAGAACCCGCCGATTCTTGTGCAATTGATGAGTTTGCTGTCGCTCGAACAGCTGCTTTCGGGGACGAGTTCGACGAAGTTCAAGACGGGGAGTATTCCGGTGCGGATTGACCGTGGCGTTTGGTACCTTGATAACGCAGCCTTTGAAGGGCCGAGCATGAGCTTACGTTTGAACGGTAGTTATGACCGTACCACGAAGCAGTTGAATATTGATGGCAAGATGGCGCCGGCGATTCCTTTGAACAGGTTGGTTGGGAAAATTCCGTTGCTGGGTGGGCTACTGACGGGGAGCCAAGATGGTGTAGTGGTGGCTGACTTCAAGCTGAAGGGGACGACGGATGACCCGCAGATTAATGTGCGGCCGCTGAGTGTGATTACTCCGGGGTTGCTGAAGGATTTCTGGCGTGGGATTACGGGTAGTAATGATAAGCCTCAGCCTATCGTTTCAAGGGAGATCAAGGCGTGATGACGTTTAAGCATTTAGGGCTTGTTGGGGTGTTGTTGGCTGCGTGCGGGCAGGCAGATGCCAACCAACCCCAGCAGCTGCCCGTAAAGCCGCTGGAGATACATACGAGCGATGGTGTGCAGCGCTTGAATGTTGAGGTTGCGGATGACGAAAAGGAACGTGAGGTGGGCCTGATGTTCCGGAAGAGCATGCCGGATGACGTGGGGATGCTGTTTGTGTGGCCGGACATTGCGATGCGGAGTTTCTGGATGCGGAATACTTATATTCCGCTGGATTTGATTTATATCCAGAGAGGGAAGATTGTGAGGATTATTCCTTGGGCGAAGCCGTTTGATGAGACGGGTTTGCCTTCCGGAGAGCCGGTGGACGTGGTTTTAGAGGTGAATGGCGGGTGGACGGCCAGGCGTGGTGTAAGTGTGGGGCATACGGTAAAGTACTAAAAAGCCGCCTAAATGGCGGCTTTTTTTATGGGGTTGTGGGTGAGGTGAGTTTGGATTTTAAGAGGGATGGTGTGAGGATTTGCGGGAGAATCTCGACATCTTTCCCTGGAATATAAAGGAGATAGAGGGGTACGCCTTTGCGGCCGTGGCGGGCGAGTTCGTTGGAGATTTCTGGGTTTTGGTTGGTCCAGTCCGCTTTAAACAGAATCGTGCGGGTTTCTGTGAACAGTTTTTGGACTTTTTCCGTATTTAAAACAGTGGCTTCAGTGACCTTGCAGGTGATGCACCAGTCGGCGGTGAAGTCCACGAAGACGGGTTGTCCGGTGGTGAGGGCTTTCTCCACTGCGGCGGCTGACCATGGCTGCCACACTAGGTTTTGGGGCTTGTTATGCATGCTGGAAAGGGACCAGAGGCCGAGAGCGGCGGTGAGGAGGGCGATGAGGGCGATGATGCGTTTTGGTTTGGCCCCATATATGAACAAAATTAAGGACATAAGGAGGCAGATT
>JAIXZU010000119.1 GCA_027489415.1 Alphaproteobacteria bacterium | reverse complement strand
GGGCAAGAGCACGACGATGAAGATGCTTATAGGCCTTACCCAACGTAGTGGTGGGCAATTAGAGATTTTCGGGCATGACGCCGCCAGCCTGAGCCGCGAAGAGCGTATCCGTGTCGCTTTGGTTCCCCAAGATGATAACCTTGACCCTGACCTGACAGTGGCTGAAAACCTGATGGTTTATGGGATGCTATTTGGGATTAGCCGCGCTGTCCTGAAAGAGCGCGTTCCGCAGATTCTGAGTAACATGCAACTGAGCGAAAAAGCTGATGCGCGCGTTAATCAGCTTTCCGGAGGGATGAAGCGCCGCCTTACTATTGGACGTGCGTTAGTGAATGACCCTGATCTCCTCTTCCTTGACGAGCCGACAACCGGATTAGACCCGCAGGCACGCGTGATGATCTGGCAGCGCATTCTAGAGCTTAAAAAACAGGGGAAAACCCTGTTGTTGACCACCCATTACATGGATGAAGCCCAGCGGTTGTGTGACCATATCATTATGATTGACCATGGCAAGATTCTCGATGAGGGAAGCCCTGCTGAGCTGATCGAACGACATGTTAAAAAACATGTATTTGATGTAACTAAACCCATTCCGCTTGATTTACCACCTGAAGAGAGTGAGGACGTTGGAGACTCAGTTATCTTTTACGTTGATGATGGTGCCAAGTTCCGTAAGCTTTTACCTGAAAATGCGACGTATCTTCATCGGCCCGCCAATATGGAAGATGTTTTTCTGCGTCTGACTGGACGAAAGTTGAGGGAATAAGATGACCCTTGATAGATTCTTCGGCATTCACGTCGTCTTCTACCGGCAGTTTTTGGCCTGGCGAAGATTCCTTAAAAACTTCCTTGTTCTCTCTGTTTTTGACCCGTTGTTATGGCTTTACGCCATGGGCATTGGCGTGATGAGTATGTTTGGAGGCACGCAGAACTATTTACTTTTTGTTGCGACTGGCATGGTTGCCGCGGTTATTAGTTGGAGTGTGGCGATGGACGCGCTGATTGGTACCATGCAACGACTTGAGCAAGGTATGTGGAGAGCTGTTCTTGCGACTCCGACTACTTTATTGGGACTTACGCTCGGTGAAGCCGCATTTTCAGCAACACGCGGCGTATTGGCTGCGGTTATGGTGGGGGTTGTGAGTTTGTTTTTTGTTGATTTCCCTAACCCCTGGGGGTTCCTGCCGAGCCTGATTGTGATTTGGTTTGCCGGATTTGCCTTACACTGTATGTGCTTATGTTTTACAGCACTTGCACGTACTTTCGCTGATTTTGATTTTGTGTGGCCCTTATTTCTGAACCCTGTTTTTATTTTCAGCGGCGCGTTTTTTGCGATTGATGGCATGCCTAAGGCGGTTCAAGTTCTGGTGCAGTTCTTTCCGATGGCGCCGGCCGTATCTTCGGTACGGGGAATGCTGATGGGGACTGCCAGTATTCTTGATGTTTTGGGGGCGCTGTTGTCCCTCAGCGTCATGGCTGCTGTTTGCACTTTGATTCATTTCCGATTGTTCCAACGCAGAATGTATGAGTAGTAACCGATATGATCCGTGATTTTCTCTCCAACATGAAACCGATGCTGCTTCGATTTGGGCTGGAATATCGCAGCCTGTGGAAGGCGCAGATCATGAGGGATTTGCTGGACCGGTTGCTGTACCTCTTTGCTTTTGGCTTTGGGATGGGTGCGATTATCAAGTCTATGGATGGATTGCCGTATCTTGATTTTCTGGTGCCGGGAATTGCCGCCAGTACTGGTGTATTTGTGATGACCATGGCGATGACTTATGGGGTTTGGGAGCGAAGCACGAGCTATAAGTTGTACTCTGCTTGGCTTGCTACCCCACTGAGATTGCCTGAAATTTTAATGGCTGAGCTGATTTATGCGAGTTTACGGACGTTGCCCAGTATTTTGATATTGTTCGTGTTGGCTGGTTTCTGGCTGAAGGCCATACCTAGTTTTTGGGGCGCTGTGGCGGCTATACCTGTGTTAATGCTGGCGAATTTGGCATTTGGGGCGATTGCGCTTTGCTTTACGGTGCATATTCACCGGCCGTTGCATTTTGCATATGTGAACACGCTGTGGACCACACCTATGTTCCTGTTTTCCGGTGTCTTTTTTGATCTTCAGCATGCACCTGCCCTGCTTTACTGGTTGAGCCAGGCGCTCCCCTTGACGCATGTGATTGGGCTGGTGCGGCCGCTGATGACTGGCCAAGAACTGTATTTAGCCAATGTTATTATGGACTTGGGCGTACTTATCGCGCTATTTGCCGGAGGCTATTTGTATGCTTGCAGGGTTTTCCAGAAGCGGCTACTGGCATAAGGGAGACAAAATATTATGCGCGAGATTATTTTTGACACGGAAACCACTGGTTTTGGGGTGGAAGAGCACCGGATTATTGAAATCGGGTGTGTGGAGATGGATAACCAGTTACCAACGGGAAAGACGTTCCATAAGTATTTGAACCCGCAGCGTGATATTGACTTTGGGGCGACCAAGGTTCACGGGATTACGAATGAAAAAGTGGCGAATGCGCCTTTATTTGCCGATATTGTTGACGAATTGTTGGCGTTTTTTGGCGATGCGCCGCTGGTAGCGCATAATGCGGAGTTTGACTTCAGTTTCATGAACATGGAATTGAAGCGGTGCGGGAGAGAACCCCTTAAAAATCAGATGATTGATACACTGGTGATTGCGCGGCAGAAATTGCCGGGACAGCGGCATAATCTTGATGCGCTGTGCAGGTTCTATGGCATTGATTTAACTGCAAGAACTTACCATGGAGCACTGCTGGATGCCCAGCTGCTGGCCGATGTTTATGTTGAGCTGAATGGCGGATTGCAGGCCAATTTCGGGCTGGAAGGTGGTGGCAACCAAGCTGCCAAACCCATGGTTTTCAGCGGCTTTGGTGGGGACACAGATGGTCAATGTAAGGTAAGTGGGCGAGCAACGCAGGTGATTATGGCGACGGCGGAAGAGATTGAGAGTCATCGTGCATTTTTGGCGAAGTTCGTGCCGAACCATAAGTGGGGTAGCAGTGAACAGTGAACAGTGCACAGTTTGTACTTTTGCTTGTTCAGTTTGTCTTTGTAAAAATGCATTAGCACTTGCTTGACGTGAGTGCTAACGGTGGGGTATAAACTCCGCTATGAACACATCCCGTACTCCGACGACCAAGGCTGCCGCCCTTGATGGGGACAGCACCACTGCGACCAAGCCCCTGCCCCAAGGCATGCCTGCCGATTTAGGCACGCGGGCGGCACAGGTGCTGGCCGATGTGGTGGAGACGTATGGCTCCAGCGGTGAGCCGGTAGGGAGCAAGGCGCTGGTGGACAGCGGGCGTTACCAGTTGAGTGGGGCGAGTATCCGTAACGTGATGCAGGACCTTGAGACGCTGGGCCTGATTAAAAGCCCGCACACCAGTGCGGGGCGTGTTCCGACTGAAATGGGTTACCGCTACTATGCCCAGCACCTCGTTGAAGCCAGCGAGCCGGATGAGGCGGTTAAGGCGGCGATTGCCAGCCAAGTCAGTGCCAGTAAGGGCCTTGCGCAGATGACCCGCGACGTGACCAGCGCGCTGAGCCAAGTGACGAATTGCGCCGCACTGGTGACCGCGCCCAAGCATGAGAATGATTTGCTGGAGACGATGGAGTTCATCCGGCTTTCCAACAACCGTGTGCTGGTGGTGATGGTGACCAACAACGGCGAGATTGAGAACCGGATCATGACCGTGCCGGAGTTTATTTCCGCCGAAGACCTGCGCAAAGCCGCCAAGCAATTACAACCCATGGTGATGGGCCACACGCTGGAACAGGCCAAGGCGGCGATGATTGCGGCGATGGCCGAACAGCGCGGGCAGGTGAACGCGATGATTGATTCGATGATGCAAGCTGCCAATGAGTGGGGCCAGCCGGTGACGGCGGACGGCGCCATGGTGGTGGCGGGGAGTAACAACCTGTTCCAGTACCCTGAACTCGTGCGTGATAAACTGCAGGGACTCGTGAAGGTGTTTGAAGAAAAACGACTTCTGATGGCGTTGGTTGATGAGGTGCGTCAGGGCTCCGGCGTGAAGATTTTCGTCGGTGGTGACGTGCCGGTGATGGGGGCGGAGGATATGGCGGTGATTGCCAGCCCCTACGGCAGGAACGAGGAACGAGGTAGCGAGGTAGCGAGGAAGTTAATTGGTACCGTGGGAGTGATTGGGCCGATGCGGATGAACTACAAGCATACGTTGGGCGTGATTGACTATACACGGCACTTGATGGACCGCGTTTTGAACGATAAAGACACCACCTTACCGCGATAAAGATTTTTTGAAGGAGAGAGACCATGAGCGAGCCGAAGCTGCACACCGAGACCCCGATGATGGCCGACGAGATGATGCCTGAAACGGCTCACATGGAGCCGGATATGCCGCTGGATAGCGCTGCAGTTGCGGAAGACAATGCGGTGATGGCCGCCCTGCGTGAGCGCGATGAATGGCGCGACAAAGCCTACCGCGCCGCGGCAGATGCCGAGAACGTGAAGCGCCGCACGGCACAGGAACTGCAGGACGCGCGCCAGTTTGCGGTGAGCAAGTTTGCCAGCGACGTGTTGGGAGTGGGTGATAACCTTGCGCGCGCACTGACGGCACCAGAAGGCAATGAAAAAGCCCTGCGTGACGGAATTGCGATGACCGCGGCGCAGTTGCAGACGATGCTGGGCCGCCACGGGATAGCGCCGATTGCGGTGAAGGCCGGTGACGCCCTGAACCCGGATTTGCACCAAGCGATGACCGAAGCACCGACAAATGAGTTTGCGCCGGGGACGATCGTGCAGGAAATTCAGGCCGGCTTTACGATTAACGGCCGGTTGCTGCGGCCGGCGTTAGTGGTCGTGGCGAAGCCAGTGGACAGTGAACAGTAGACAGTGAACAGGGTACAGACCGTGGGGTTGGAAATTGAAGCGAAATTCCTGAAAGTGGACATGGCGGACTGCCGTGCCCGGCTTGCTGCCGAGGGATTTACGCTGACTGGCCCGTGGCGGTTGATGCGGCGTTATACGTTCCTGCTTTCCGAACATGGTGAAAACCTTGATGGCGCGAAATGGGGACGGGTACGTGACGAGGGCGACCGTATTACCATGACCTACAAACACGCCTTTGACCGCAGCCGGATTGACGGCACCGAAGAGGTGGAGTTTGAGGTGAGTGATTTTGACGCGGCGGTGGCCTTCATGGGCAAGCTGGGGTTTGAGAATCGGCTTTACCAGGAAAATTACCGCGAGACGTGGCGTAAGGGCGAGGTGGAGGTGACGCTGAACGAGTGGCCCGCACTAGCGCCGCTGGCTGAGGTGGAAGCGCCGGATGCCGAGAGCGTGAAGCGTGTGAGTGCCGCGTTGGGCTTTGATTTTGCCAAAGCGGTATTCGGTGGTGTGGGCAGCATTTACAAAGACTGCAACGGTTGGGACATGGACTTTGTGCATGAACTGACCTTTGCGAAGGCTGATGAGATTACGGCAACGATGAATGCACGGAGGGCTTAAGATGACGGGTTCTCCGATCAGCATGGATATCAATACCCTGACGTGGATGCAGACGGGCAGCAACCAGCAGCTGGATTTTGCCGCCGAGGAATGGATTGTGCTGCCGATTGAGCTGATTGCGCGCGCGCTTTCGAACATCTGCCGCTATAACGGCCATTGCAGCCGGTATTACTCTGTGGCAGAGCACAGCATCCTGATGTCCTACATGGTGCCGGAGGAACTGGCTTTGGCCACCCTGTTGCATGATGCCAGCGAGGCGTACGTGGGCGACATGCCGACGGGCCTGAAGCGGGCGATGGGTATCAGTTTCAAGAGTTTCGAGCATAAGGCGACACTTGCGGTTTCCCGCGGATACGGGATACCGATGGAGCAGCTTGAAAGCCCGGTCATTAAACAGTTTGACCGGAGGATCCTCGGGGATGAGGCGCAGCAGTTGCTGCCGCCGCACCGGTTCTGGGACAAGTTCGTGACCGAGTATGAGCCTACGGGTGTCACGATTGAGGCGTGGCCGCCGGATGTGGCCAACGCCAAGTTCCTTGAGCGGTTTGAGGAGCTACGAGGCCGGCAGATCGCCGCTTAAGACGACCCAACCAATTTTAACAAGTTACCATTATACTAACGACTAACAGGAGACAGACTATGAGCAAAGTTATCGGGATTGACCTTGGCACCACCAACAGCTGCGTGGCGATTATGGACGGCAAGGACACCAAAGTGCTTGAGAACAATGAAGGTGCACGGACGACGCCGAGCATCGTGGCGTTTGCTAAAGATGGTGAGCGGTTGGTGGGCCAGCCGGCGAAGCGTCAGGCCATCACCAACGCTGAAAACACCGTCTTTGCGTTCAAGCGACTGATTGGCCGCCGTTTTGATGACACCATGGTGGGTAAGGCCAAGGAACACAGCCCCTTCAAGATTGCCAAGGGTGACAATGGTGATGCGTGGGTTGAGGCGAATGGCAAGAAAATCAGCCCATCCGAGCTTTCCGCGATGGTACTGCAAAAGATGAAGGACACCGCCGAGGCTTACCTTGGTGAAAAGGTGACGCAGGCGGTGATTACCGTGCCCGCTTACTTTAACGATGCGCAACGCCAAGCGACCAAGGATGCCGGTAAGATTGCGGGCCTTGAAGTACTGCGCCTTGTGAACGAGCCGACCGCTGCGGCGCTGGCTTACGGCCTTGGCGAGGACATTAAAGGCCACAAGACCGTTGCCGTTTACGACCTTGGGGGTGGGACGTTCGACGTGTCCATTCTGGAGATTGGTGACGGTGTGGTTGAGGTCAAGGCGACCAACGGTGATACGTTCCTGGGGGGTGAAGACTTCGACGGGCGGGTTATTAGTTGGCTGGTAGATGAATTCAAGAAAAAGGAAGGCGTTGACCTGAGCAAGGACAAGCTGGCCTTGCAGCGTTTGAAGGATGAAGCGGAAAAGGCGAAGAAGGAGCTTTCCTCCACCACCAGCTATGAGTTCAACATTCCGTTCATCACGGCCGATGCGACTGGGCCGAAGCACCTGCAAATGACGCTGACGCGGGCGAAGTTGGAGTCCATCGTGGATGACCTGATTCAGGGGACGCTGGTGCCGTGCAAGGCTGCGCTGAAAGATGCTGGCGTGGATGCCAAGCAGATTGATGAAGTTGTGCTGGTGGGCGGTATGACCCGCATGCCCAAGGTACAGGAAGTGGTGAAGGCCTTCTTTGGCAAGGAGCCGCACAAGGGCGTGAACCCCGATGAAGTTGTGGCGATTGGCGCGGCGATTCAGGGTGGGATTCTGCGCGGCGACGTGAAAGACGTGTTGCTGCTGGACGTGACGCCGCTGAGCCTCGGGATTGAGACGCTGGGTGGGGTGTTCACGGCGCTGATTGACCGGAACACGACGATTCCGACCAAGAAGAGCCAGATTTTCTCCACGGCCGCGGATAACCAGAGTGCGGTGACGATTAGCGTCTTCCAAGGTGAGCGCCCGATGGCCAAGGACAACAAGCTGATGGGCCAGTTCAACCTTGAGGGTATTCCGCCAGCGCCGCGCGGCGTGCCGCAAGTTGAAGTGACCTTTGATATTGACGCCAACGGGATTGTGAACGTGAGCGCCAAGGACAAGGGTACCGGCAAGGCGGCGAACGTGGTTATCAAGAGCGATGGTGGGCTTTCGGATGCGGATATCGAGCGCATGGTGAAGGAAGCTGAAGCCAATGCTGAAGCTGATAAAGCCAAGAAAGAACAGGTCGAGGCCCGTAACGGCGGTGAAGCCCTGGTGCACAGCACCGAGAAGGCGCTGAAGGACCATGGTGACAAGGTTTCCGAGGAGATTAAGGCCAAGATTGAGACCGAACTTGCCGCGACTAAGGAACTTTTAGCGAAAGAAGAGGTTGACACGGCAGCCCTTGAGGCCCAGATAGAGAAACTGAGCGAAGCCAGCATGGAGTTAGGCAAGGCAATGTACGAGGCCCAGACCAAGGCCGAGAACGATGCCTCCAGCACCGGGCAGGCCAATGCTGACGGCAGCGTGGACGCCGACTACACCACCGCTGACGACAGCACCAAGACGGATGACGGAAAAGCCGCTTAAAAATAATCATAATCAAGCAAAGGGGCATCCGGCAGGGTGCCCCTTTGTGTTGAGGCCCCCAGACAACCCGCCCCCGCAGGGCAATGACCAAGGACTGAGATGATGACCACGATGATAACGACCTTCCTGACCCAGCGCCTGCACAAGGCTGGCTTGGCGCTGCTGGCTGCCTTGCTGCTGACGGCGACACCGGCACTGGCGGATACCTATTACGTGACCACCTCCAGCGGCAGTGGCAACAAGGCTTATACCACGACATCCTCCGGCAGCAGTTATTCCTCCAGCTACAGTGGCGGCAACCGCAGCTATCCGGCCTATTACCGGAGTGGAAATGGCGGTTTCGGCTGGTTAAACTATAACCGTGGCAGAAGCTCCAGCACCGGTTACCAAGGAGCTGGTGGTGCCAACAACACCCCCCACCGCAGCGACTGGTACGCTAAACTGCAAGCGCAGCGCCGCTGGGATGAACAGCAATTCAAGAAAATGCAGGCGCGGGGTGGTGCCGAGTGCGGGCTGAGTGGCGCCCCCGCTTATTGCTACAAGCTGATGAAGCCTTACCCGACGGAGATCCGGATTGTACGGTACTAAGTTCGGCGTGGGTGGGATATCTATTGGTGGGGGTTTGGGGTTGACTGTGCTGGCACTCGCGTTTATAAAGTGCCAATGGCGCGTGATTATTACGAGATTTTAGGGGTTCAGCGCGGAGCAGATGATGCAGCGCTGAAAGCGGCGTATCGCAAAAAGGCGATGGAATACCACCCCGACCGCAACCCGAATGACAAGACGGCGGAAGCCAAATTCAAAGAAATCAACGAGGCGTATGATGCGCTGAAAGACCCGCAAAAGCGGGCAGCGTACGACCGTTTTGGCCATGAGGCCTTTGCCAACGGCGGTATGGGTGGCGCGCGTGGCGGACAAGGCGGCGGCGGTTTTGGTGGTTTTGAGGGCGGTAACTTCGAGGATATTTTTGAAGACCTGATGGGAGGACTGTTTGGCGGCGGCCAGCAGCAAACCCGCCGCAGCCACGTGGCCCGCGGCGCCGACCTGCGCTACAACCTTGAGGTGAGCCTGAAAGAGGCGTTTACCGGCAGCAAGGTTGACCTGAAATTCCCCACCACCATTTCCTGCGAGACCTGCAGTGGCAGCGGGGCCAAACCCGGCAGCAAGCCCACCACCTGCGGCACCTGCCATGGCCGCGGCAACGTGACCTTCCGGCAAGGGTTCTTCCAGATGAACCGCACCTGCCCTGACTGTGGAGGTACGGGACAGGTGATTAAAGAGAAATGCAAGGACTGCCATGGTAATGGCCGCGTGCGTCATACCAAAAAATTGCAGGTGACCATTCCTGCAGGTGTTGACGACGGCACCCGCCTGCGCCTGCCCGGTGAAGGTGAAGCCGGAACGCATGGTGGGCCTGCGGGCGACCTGTTTGTGTTCGTGAGTATGGCCGCACACCCGATTTTCAAGCGTGATGGCATTCACCTGCACATGGATGTGCCGGTGAGCATGGTGGATGCGGCCCTTGGCACCGATGTGGACGTACCCACCGCTGATGGGGGTAAGACGACTGTGAAGATCCCCGCCGGGAGCCAGCCCGGTGACCGCGTACGGCTGCCCGGTTTCGGGATGCCTGCCCTTGGACGCCCCAAAGACAAGGGAGACCTTGTGGCCCACATTCAGGTAGCGATACCCACACGACTGGATAAAGCGCAGCGTGCCCTGCTGGAGCAACTGAAGGAGGGGCTGGAACCCAGCCGTGCTGAAACCGGATTTTTGGGCAAGCTCAAGAAGTTCTGGGCGGAATAAGGATACCACCCTGCCCTAGGCACGCTCCTTGAAGGCCCTGTAAAGGGCTTTCAGGCTATTTGAGAGGCTGTTTAGGCTGCGCGGTTGCGAGACTGGTTGGCACCCGCGATAACGACGGGTGATGGCATGCCGCTCTGGCGGGCGAGCCATTCCTGTAAAGGCTGGCGACTGAACTCTTCAATCATTGTGTAGGCTGCTGCCGGCTGGAAGCCATAGCGCTGGGCGAGAGCTGCGGCATGCAGGCGTGCGTACTCGTCATTTTCCAGCAAAGTTTGCCAGTAGGCTTGTGTCACGCTGCGAACAACGTCTTCGTATTCCATTGTCATCACGGTATCCCCCTGTTGTTATTACCCCTCTCGTAGATCCATTCCCCTCGTTTTTCATGGAGATGGCAACAGATTCCGTAAGGTTAATGTAGGGTTTGGCGTAATGGTTCCCGTAGGCCTTGATTTTTATCGGAACTTTTGATGGCTTTGCCTATTAAATGATGTTCGACATTAGGCGGCAGGCGATTGGTTTAGATGGTTTTTTCCGGACTGCGGCACCACTGGGCGACCGGACAAGTGCCACATTTCGGGCTGCGGGCGAGGCAGGTGTAGCGGCCATGGAGAATCAGCCAGTGATGGGCGTGCTGGAGGAACTCTGAGGGAATGAGGCGGAGGAGATCCGCTTCCACGGCGTCCGGCGTGGTTCCGCGCGAAAAACCCAGGCGGCGGGAGACGCGATAGACGTGGGTATCCACCGCAATGGTTGGATGACTGAACAGACAGTTCAGGATGACATTCGCGGTTTTGCGGCCCACCCCCGGTAGCGCGGTGAGTGCGGTTTCGGTTTGGGGGACTTCGCCTTGGTGAATGTCCAGCAACTGTTGGGACAGGGCGATGACATTTTTGGCCTTGGTGCGGAACAGGCCGATGGATTTGATGTAGGCCGTGAGCTTCTCTTCGCCGAGGGCGACCATTTGCGCCGGTGTGGTGACTTTGGCAAAAAGCGGGGCGGTGGCGATGTTCACGGATTTATCCGTTGCCTGTGCGGAGAGAACGACGGCGACGAGGAGCTGATAGCCGTTGGAATAGGCGAGTTCGGTTTGGGGAGACGGGTCAGCATCCCTCCAGGTTGTGAAAATGGCTTTAACGGCGTCCGGTTTGGCTTTAGGGGGTAGTGATGGGGGCATGACAGCCGTCCTTAAGCGGCGAGGACGGTAGCTTCCGGTGCCAGCAGTGCCTGACCGGTGCCGAGGTACCACTCGGCCAGCTTAGTAAGCCCCTCCTCCAGCGGTGTGGACGGGGCCCAACCGACGGTCGCGCGCAGGCGGGAGGTATCCGCGAAGGTTTTGTAGACTTCGGTGGCTGGCCATGGTTGCAGGTTGAGGACCGGGGTATGGCCGAGGATACGGCCGAGAGTTTCCACGAAGGTGAGCATCTGGACCGGATTCTGGTTGCCGAGATTGAAGACCATGTGGGGACTGTTGCCGGCGGGTGGGACGGGAATGAGGCGTTCGATGGCTTCGGTGATGTCGTCAATGAAGGTGAAGTCCCGCCAGAGGTCCCCTTTGTTGAACAACGGAATGGGAGTACCGGCCATGATGGACTGGGTGAACATGAGGGGGGTCATGTCCGGGCGGCCCCAGGGGCCGTACACGGTAAAGAAGCGCAGGCCGGTGGCGGGGATTTTGAACTGGTGCGACCATGCGTGGGTGAGGAGTTCGTCCGCCGCTTTGGTGGCGGCGTAGAGGCTGACCGGACTGGTGATGGTGTCGTTTTCCGAAAATGGTACCGTTTTGACACCGGGCTGGGTATTGGCGCCGTACACGCTGCTGCTGCTGGCATAGAGCAGGTGCGTGACAGGGTGGCCGGCGTCCGCCAGCGCCTTGGTGGCTTGCAGGACCGTAAAATGGCCGATGAGATTGGATTCCAGATAAGGCAACTGGTGTTCCATACCGTAGCGCACGCCAGCCTGTGCGGCGAGGTGGATGATGACCGAGGGCTTGGTTTCCAAGGCGAGGGCGAGTATGGCTTCGCGGTTGGTGAGGTCCAGCTTGTGGAATGTGAAGTTATTGCCGTTCGGCAGGGTTTTGAGGTGGGTGAGACGGGCCTGCTTGAGGACCGGGGTGTAGTAGTCGTTGAGATTATCCAGCCCCACGACCCGCCAGCCTGAGGCGAGCAGGCGGGCGGATACAGCGGCGCCGATGAAGCCTGCGGCGCCGGTGACGAGGGCGGTTTTCATGAGGACGCCTTTCGGTAGGCGCGGATATTCCACTGGTTCTCGTTGGGATTTGTTGCGGCGGCGATGAATTCGGCATGGGTGGCATGACGGGATTCGAAGGCGGGAAGGCCGGAATCGTGGAAGATGACGTCTTGATCCGTCAGGGCATAGACCAGTACGGCGTGGCTGGCGTAGCCGTCTTTGCCGTTCAGGGTGCGGGCGTTGAGGGAGCTGGCGACAAGGTAGCCTTGGGCGAGAAGATCCTTGATATCCTGCAGGTTTGCGGGACGGTCGTGGCGTTTCAGTTTCCCGGCGGCAAGAAGGGCTACGTATTCTTCCATATCCGTCCGGACACCGACGAGATCCGACATTTCCCGTTGTTTGTCGGCGGCTTCCTGACCGAGTTTTTGGACCAGAATGTCGTAAATGTCTCCGGCCAGATACTCCTGCGGGCCGGTGTGGCTGATGCTAACAACATCATAACCCTTTTGGACCATGCTGATTTGCTGGCGGTAGGGCCATGTCCATTTACCGGGAATTTTTCCCGACATTTGGTCAATCACATCCCATTCATAGCTGGTGCCGGGCTCGAAATACTCCAGAACACCACGCAGGACACACTGACCACAGTGGGTATCATCCCAGTTTTCATAAAACGGTGGGATGATACCCGACATGGTTTAGGCCTTGGGTTTTTCCCGCGGGGTTTGGCGGCGCTCGAAGTTCTCTGCGGTTTGTTGCAGGAACGGCTGGAGGCGCGGGGCGATGTAGGGGTCCTGCATCGCGAAGTAGAGGTTGGCCATTTG
>JAIXZU010000070.1 GCA_027489415.1 Alphaproteobacteria bacterium | reverse complement strand
GAGGGTGGTGAGGTTTTTGTAGCCGGTTTCTGTGATGACGACGACGTCCTCGATGCGGCAGCCGCCGATGCCGCCGGTGGTGGATTTGTCCGCATAATAGAGGCCGGGTTCGACACTGGTGACCATGCCCGGTTGGAGAATGCAGGAGGCGGCGCTGATGGTGCGCGGACCGGGGTCGTGGAGTTCCAGCCCCACGCCGTGGCCGGTGCCATGGAACATGCCGTAGGGGCCCTTGGGGCCGGTGCCGGTGGGGAAGCCGGATTGCTCCAGCGACTTCACGACGGATTGGTGGATGATGGTGCCGTCCGCGCCCGGTGTGAGCTGGCTGAGGGCGAGTTTTTGCGATTTGAGGACGGCGTTGTAGACTTTGTGGTGCCAATCCGAAGCTTTGCCTTTGAGGACGGTGCGGGTGAGGTCCCCCCAGTAGCCGTTGCTGTGGCGGGGGAAGCAGTCGATGACAACGAACTGGTGGGCCTTGAGCGGGCCGCTGCCGCGGTGGTGCGGCATGGCACCGTGGGGACCGCAGGCGATGATAGGGCCGTTGTGGAATTCCGTGACGCCGTGGCGGGCGAGGTGGGCGTTCATTTCGCCGCGCAGGATGTCCGACGTGAGGGGGGCGCCTTGCCAGAGGAGGGTGGAGTCCGTTTTGCGGATTTTGCTGGCGGCGAGGATGCTGAAGGCGAGTTCGAAGGCGGTTTCGTTCAGCTTTTGTGCGGCCTTGAGCTTTTTGATCTCGTCCTCCGTTTTGATAGCGCGGCTGGGGAAGAAGAGGGGGGCGGTATTGATGGTGAGGGGGAGGCCTGCGGCTTTGAGTTTGTCGTACAATGCGGCGGGGAAGTCCGACGGGACTTGGATTTCCGTCAAGGCACTTTTTTCCTGTGCGGCGAGGTAGCTGACCATGCTTTCCAGGCTGAGCGGGCTGCCGCCGAGGGCTTTGCGGACGTCTCCGAAGGCGTGGATTTTGTCCACTTTTGCGGTTTTCTGCATGAGGGCGATTTCGAGCTCAGACACCACAATATGCGTTTTGCCGCGGGGGGAGCAGTACCAGAGGGCGGGGTCCGAAATATGCGTGCCGGTGGCGTATTGCCAGTTGGGGCCGTTTTCGTAGAGTAATCTGGCGCTGGATTGAGAGGCTGCTGCGTTCATGGCGCCAGATTACAGTGATCAGTGATCAGTGAACAGTGATCAGGTTATGATTCCTGTTGGCTATGTTGCCAGATTTGGGCGACCCAGCCGGATTGTTCGTGCTGCCATGTTTTGTGGAGACCCAAAGCGCTGTAGCAGGCTTCGATCTGGGGGGCTTGGTCCTCGGTGAAGCCGGAGAGGATGAGGCTGCCGCCTTGGGCGAGGGCGTTGGTGAGAGGTTGGGAAAGTTCCAACAGCGGGTGCAGCAGGATGTTGGCGAAGATGAGGTTGTAGGTGGTGCCTGCGGGAGGCGTGTCGCCTTCCCTTGCTTGCACGAGGTGGCTGACGTCGTTCAGGGTAGCGTTCTGGGTGTTGATTTGGACGCTGGGGGCGTCGATGTCGATACACAGGAACGGCGTGTTGTTTTGCTTTGCTGCGGCGATGGCGAGGATGCCGGAGCCGGCGCCGAAGTCCAGCCCTTTTTCAAAGACTTTACCGCTATGGACGAGGTGGGTGTAGGCGAGGAGGCAGCCGGTGGTGGTGGCGTGCTCGCCAGAGCCGAAAGCGCGGTTGGGCATGACGTCCAGTTTGATCAGGCCTTCGGGGGCTTCTTCATCATTCCGCGCGATGAAGAAGGGGCCAATGGTGAGGGGCGGGAAGGCGGCGCGGTTGGCGGCGATGTAGTCGATGGAGGTATCGACCTCTTCGAAGGAACCAGGAACCAAGGAGTCAGGAACCAGGGAGAGGGCTTGTTCGAAGGCGGGTTTGTCGTCTTCTGAGAGGAAGAAGGTGTAGCGGTAGTTTTCGGAATTTGTGGGGTCTTCGCCGACGTCCAGCGAGATGGTGGGGAGGGAGTCGGTGATGGCGAGGCAGGCGTCAGCCAGCGTGCGCGGGGCGAAGAGGGTGGTGGAAATAAGCATGTTGCTGTTTAGCATGAGGTGTGCCCCATGCCTAGAGACAAGCTGGATATGTATGACAAACCAGAACGATACGGGAGTGTGATATTTTAATTCCATGATTTTATGAGGGGATTTGGGGCCATTGGGTAGCGGAGATGCAGAATGATGCATAGGGGGTTGTTGCGTGTGAAAATTTGTTGTTAAGGTTTAAAAAAATAGCCCCCACAACGATGAGGGTCATAATAAGAAGAAGAAGGTAGGTAACCTCATGGCGTCTCTCAGTATCAAAATGCGGCTTATAGGGCTGGCAGTTCTTGCGATTTTAAGTCTTATCATTCTTGGTGCGGCAGGAATTTATAATATGAAGGGAATGTATGAGGATTCTGAGAACCTCTCTACTGTTGATATTCCCGGGATTGAGTATTCTGCGAAGATTAAGATTGCGCTTTCGAATTATCGTTTGGGCACCTTTAGCCATACCATGGCTGATACTGATGCGGAGCTTGATACACGCGAGAAGCGGTTAGTTAAATTTCTTAGTGAGTTAGATGCTGCCCAAGCTGATTATGAAAAAACCATTGTTAAACCTGAAGATAGAGCTTTGTTTGATACTTACGTCAAGAATCGCAAGGAGTATCAGGACAAGATTGAGCAGATCCTGACTGTTTCCCGTGATTTTGCCCGTAAAGTTGAGGCCCAGAAAGCTCTGCGTTTTGAAACACGCCAGGTTTATGACCAAGTGCAGGGTAGTGTGGACGCTATTATGGATTATAATGAGAAGCAGGCTGAACAAAAATTTATTGATACAACAGCACAATATAAGCAGACCATTTGGGTTATGGTTAGCATGATTGCCGTGATTACCTTGGTGCTTAGTGTGATTGCGTTTACGATTATTCGTGGTGTTAACAACGGTATGATTGAGATGAACCGTGCGTTTAGCGCCCTTGCCCAGCTTGACCTGCGGGTGCGTGGTAAGGTTGTTGGCGATGATGAAATTGCCAAGGCGATGACCCAGTTTAACAACACGGCCGTTGAGCTGACCGGTGTGGTGCGTAGCACGCAGGATGCGGCCCAGACCGTGAGTGCTGCCGCCCACGAGCTGAGTG
>JAIXZU010000042.1 GCA_027489415.1 Alphaproteobacteria bacterium | reverse complement strand
CTGCGACGCGCCCCCCGACGACTGCGCCGCTGCGGCCGGGCTGAAAGCAACCGTGGCAGCAAACAGACAGAGGGTAAGAGAAACGGAGCGGAAGAGGCGGTGCATGTGGTTTTCCCAGTTGAGTGCTTTTGGAGGATACTCTAACGTTACCTACGTTGATGCAAGGCTAAACTGGCTTACAGGGCCATTTTAAGGCGCTTGCAAAGTGCAAACCTAATAGAACGAGACGTATGGATCAGATTTCCGTCCACTGGCCGATTGTGATGCAGAACAGCAGATTCATGTTGCTTATGATGAGTGCCGCGCTGGGAATTGTGGCCTACGCCATACGACGCCGGATGCGGCAGGTGCGGGTGGAGGCCATTGTGCCGGTTATCCGTGGCACCATGGGGAGCTGATTGATGCTGCGCAAGCTGATGGTTGGTGCGCTAGGGTTTTTGGTAACCCTGCTGGCCTTGATGGTAACGACCATTCTGCTGCAAAAAATGCCTTTGCCGGATGCGGCGGCCCTGAGTAGCACTTACTGGCAGACCCACCCCGTGCAGAGTGGTGTGGTGAACACGATTGTGCAGCAGTTCCAGCTGACCGGTTACATGCTGATGCAGATTTGGGTGCTGTGGTTGATACCGCTGGCCGGATTGTTCGTGACAATTACATTAATGGGCCGCGATGTGGATGGCGGCGAGATGGCGGTTTACCTTGAGCGGATTCATTTGCTGGAGGGGGCGCTGACCGAGGCGCGGACGTCTTCCGAGCATTACAATACGCATTGGGATACGTTGAACATCAAGCTGGATGCGTTGTTTGAGACCAGCCCCGAAACCTGGATGGTGATTGACCGCAGTGGTGCGATACGCCGCTGGAACAAGACCGCGGTGGAGCTGGCGCGGAGGCTGCACCCGGGGATTGATAGTTTGGAAGGCCGCCCGCTGAGCGATGTGGTGGCGAAAACCGACCAGAGCCAACTGGCTGAAGCGTTGACTGCGGCTTTCAGCCACGGGCGCGTGTGGAATGGCGAAGTGCATTTACAGACCGCGCAGCAGCATTTCCTTGTGTGGATGTTCCCGCTGGGTGAAGAAGTGGCGCTGGTGATGCGTGACATTAGCCACCGTTACCGTGGTGACGCCTTCCTGCAGAGCAGCGAGCGCCTTGTGCGCCAGCTGACCGAAGACAGCGTGCGGCCCGTGGCGGTGTTGGACGCTGACTGGCGCTATATATATGTAAGCCGCAAGTGGAGCGATGTGATGGGCCTTGACCCGCAGCAGACGCTGGTGGGCTATGACCACCGTGCCACGGTGCCGGATTTCCCCGCCGACCGCCGCGTGGTGGAGCAACAGCTGGCCGAAGGCAAAGCCGTGGGACGCGATGACGAGCGGCGGACGGTGGGCGGCCGCGAGATGATTCTGAACTGGCATATCCGGCCGTGGATGGATGCTTATGGGCGCCTTGGCGGGTATATTTTCACCGTGGTTGACCAGACTGAAATTACCCGCCTGCGCCAGCAGGTGGCCCAAGCGGCCGACCGCGAAAACGCCCTTGCGTATAGTGATGCGCTGACCGGTTTGCCGAACCGCCAGCTCTTCAACGACAGATTGAACATGAGCCTTGCGCAGGCTTACCGTCAGTTAGGCAAAGTGGCGCTGTTCTTCCTTGACCTTGATGGCTTTAAAGCCGTGAACGACCAGTTGGGCCATGATTATGGTGACCTGCTGCTGAAACAGGTGGCCGAGCGGCTGAAGACCTGCGTGCGCACCACCGACACCGTGGCGCGCCTTGGTGGGGACGAATTCACCATTATTCTGGCGATTCGGGACCGCCGTGACGCCGAGCAGGTTGCCGAGAAAGTGCTGACCACCATACGCATGCCTTACGACCTGAATGGAAAACTTGCTGATAAGGTAGGCACCAGCATTGGGATTGCGCTGTACCCGCAGGATGGCACCCAAGGTGCTGAATTGGTACGGAAAGCCGATGCGGCGATGTACGCAGCGAAACAAGGCGGCAAAAACGCATGGCGCTTTGCCACCACGGAAATTACCATTCAGGGCTAAAAAATTCCGAAAAAGTGCGGCAGGGGGGTTGTGGCGTAATGGCCACGCACCTATGTGTGTGTGAGATTGACGGGAAGATGGGCTTTCCGTTACCATGAGCGCAATCAAATATAGAGGAGACGCTGTGATGTACGATAAGTTATTTGCATCGATGATTTTGCCTGTGCGTCCTTCCATGGCCGCCGATGGTGCTGACATTGTTGTTGAAGAAATTGTAAGCGAAGAAGTTGTTGGTGAAGCCTTCTTCGGTGGTTACGCCGAAGACTTCCTGGCAGACCTTGGCCTTGACGCCGTTGAGATGCCGAGCGAGGCCCGTGCCGGTAAAGCCAAAATTCAAGGCTAGGCTTTTTTCTTCATGCTGATGATTACCACCCAGAACGTGGAAGGGTACCGTATTCGGAAATACGGGCCCCTTGTGGCCAGTGAAGTGGTGATGGGCACGAACATCTTCCGCGATTTCTTCGCGAAGGTGCGTGACGTTGTGGGTGGGCGCAGTGGTGCCTTCCAAGATGCCCTTACCGACGCCCGCGAGATGGTGCTGCGTGAAATGGAAGAACAGGCCACAGCAGCTGGATGCAACGCCGTGATTGGGATTGACCTTGATTACGGTGAGATTTCCGGCGGTGACAAAACCATGTTGATGGTGGCGGCGCAGGGGACTGCTGTTTTCATTGAGCCGATGTAATATGTATGATGTTTAGGGGGCCTGTGGGCCCTCTTTTTTTACCTATGTTGTTGATTTGGTGTTGTGGGGTGTGGTTTTTTGGCAATCAGGCTTTGTGAGTGACAGTGATTGTGAATACTCTGGGTATACGGATAACCCATAGAAAGAGACCCCATGACTGAGTATGTATTTGAGACCGCCGAAGAAGCCCTGAAATGGGCGGTGGAAGTTTTACGGCGGCGGAGATTGCCGAAAACGGCGAGTTTTTGGCGCGAGATTGAAGCTGAGGCGGAGTTTGTCAGTGAAATGTGGCAGGGGGCGCGGAATATGCGGATTCCGCAAAGTGCTGAGGAGCGGCTGGGGCTGGCGCTGAGAGTGATGCAGGGGCTGGATGCGGTTGCGGGTGGAGAGATTTTGAAGCTGTGGGTGTGGGGGGACTGGGCGGATGAAGG
>JAIXZU010000108.1 GCA_027489415.1 Alphaproteobacteria bacterium | reverse complement strand
GTGCTGCTGCTTGACCATGAGGCCGAGATCGGGCGCAAGATTCTGATTTCCGGCGGCGGCCGCTGCAACTTCACCAACGTGGGGGCCAAGGCGGAGCGGTACATTAGCGGGAACAAGCATTTTGCGAAGTCCGCCTTCGGGCAGTACACCCCGCAGGACTTTATTTCGCTGGTAGAAAAACATGGCATTGCCTACCATGAGAAGAAGCTGGGGCAGCTGTTTTGCGATGGCTCCGCCCAGCAGATTGTGGACATGCTGGTGAAGGAATGTGACGACGCCGGTGTAGAATTACGTTTAAGTTGCGCGGTTAATACCATTGAAAAGACAAATAATGGCTTTGTGCTGGAGACGGTGCAGGGGCGCGTGACGTGCGAGAGTTTGGTGATTGCGACGGGGGGCCTCAGTATTCCCAAAATGGGCGCGACGAACTTTGGTTACAAGGTGGCGCAGCAGTTCGGGTTGAAGTGCATTGTGACCGAGCCCGCGCTGGTGCCGTTCACGTTTATTGAAAAAGACCTCTCGTTTTATGACGGGCTTTCGGGGATTTCCTTTGACGCTGAAGTACGTTGCGGGAAGGTGAGCTTTAGGGAGAACGTGCTGATGACCCACCGCGGGGTGAGTGGGCCGGCGATATTGCAGATATCCAGTTACTGGGAGCCGGGGCAGGAGATTCACATACGGATTAACCCCGAGATGGATTGGTTGAAGTACCTGAAAGAGGTGAAGGCGAAGTACCCCAAGCGCGAGCTGAAAACCGCGATTTACGACGTGCTGGCAAAGCGGCTTGTGGAGCGGTTGTTTGAGCGTGCGGTGTTTGCGAACAAGCATCTGGCCGAGGTTGGCGACAAGGAGTTGGCGGCGGTGGCGGCGTACTTTACCGACTTCGTGATTAAGCCCAACGGCACCGAGGGTTACCGCAAGGCCGAAGTGACGCGTGGTGGGGTGGACACGGACGAGCTGAAGGCTGCCACTATGGAATGCAAGCGTGTGCCGGGGCTTTACTTCATTGGTGAAGTGGTGGACGTGACCGGCTGGCTTGGGGGGTATAACTTCCAGTGGGCGTGGGCGAGCGGGGTGGTGGCGGGGCGCGATGCTTAGCTGGTGTTGAGTGTTGGGTGTCTGGTGTTGAGTTGACTTGGTAAGTTGTTCATTCTATAAGGGTTTGCGTTAAGTTTAGCGTGAACCTTTTCTTTTTGGCGCGAACGACTCTGGAAAGGAGTTAGGCGATGAATGACGATGCTTTTGGACGTGCAGGCCTGCTGGGGCGCAGTGACCCGAAGATGGTGTTTGGCGGCCTGGTTGTGCTGCTGATGGTGATTTTGCTGATGTTGCTGTGGTTCGGGCAGATGGGTATCAAGGCCGACCTGCAGGCGATGATGACGGAGCAGCGGGCTCGGCTGGTGGTGCAGACCACGGCCGAGCGTGACCGTTTCCGTGCCGGTGACCTGCTGTGCGAGGGTGCCCTGAAAGAGAGCGGCCTGTGCGGCATGGTGACCCCGACCAGTTACAGCTACGGGCGGCACAACGCGCTGTGGGTGATGCTGGACGGTGTGACCATTCTGGCCGATGCCGAGCTGAACGCCGACCAACGCCGCGAGCTGACGCGGGCCACCGCCGACCTGGTGCGGGCGGTGAACGCCTACGGGGCGCTGGACAGCGTGCTTGCGGGGGACCAGTTCCCCGACAAGCTGATGGCCAACGACCTGTACGCCGCCGTGGTGGCGCAAGCCATGGTGTGCAAAACGCTGGCAAACGACGTGGCCTGCGTGGACGGGTTGCCGGAGGCGGTGCGGGGTTCGCTGCGCGCCCTTGCGGAGTTTGTGGCGGAAGTGGGGCCGGTGGCCTCCGGCTACGAGACCGCCCCGCGAATGGACGGTGTGAAAACCGTGTTGGCCAGCCTGTAACGACACCGAACCGCCCCCCTGACACGGGGGCGGTTTGGCTTTTGATGCGTTTTGCGGCGCGCGTTTTGCGTTTTGCGTTGACAGGGGCGGCGGGTTGACCTATCACAGCCAGCAAGCGGCCAGCCTAGCTGGTTGCCAAGCCCCTTAAAAGGCTAGAGACTATGCCCAGATGGCGGAATTGGTAGACGCGCACGGTTCAGGTCCGTGTCGGTAAAACGGTGGAGGTTCGAGTCCTCTTCTGGGCACCAAGATTTTATGAAAGGCCCCTTTGGGGGCCTTTTTTTGTTGGGTGGGGGTTGGGGTGGTTAGCGGGTGCTTTTGTCTTCTATGCCTTTGACGAGGTAGGGGTCTTCGGTGGGTTTTTTGGGCTTGGGTTTGGGTTTGGGTTTTTGCTTTTCCGGTTGGGGGGTGGGTTCGGTTGGAGTGGTTTCGGGCGTGGATTCCGGTGTGGGGGTTGCCGTGGTTTCCGGTGGCGTGGGGCTGCTTGTGAGCGGCGTTGGGGCGGTTTCCAGCATGGTTGGAGTGGTGGCGGGTTCAGTGGCGTCCATCGGCATAAAGGCCGGTGTGGGGGCTTCGGGAGAGGTGGGGGTTAGTGTGGTGGGGAGTTGTGGGTCGGTTTGAGGTTGTTCGGGCGACTCCTTGCTGATGTCCACGTATACTCCGCCATAAGCGAAGGCGTCGGTGGGGAGTGGGAACATCGGCTGGCCGTTGAGGAGGATGGCGTCCTCGGTACTGGAGATGATTATGTTGACGGTGTCGGTGGCGGAGGGATCCACGGCGCCGGGGATGCTGGCGGCCATCATGGCAAAGTCTTCCACCAGAGGGCCCTGTGCGTGGAGCGTGCCGCTGACGCTCGTGAGGGCGCCTTTGTTGGCGTTCGCGACGATATGCACGTGGCCATTCAACTGTGGCATGACCACGGTGCAGGGGCCGAGGTTGACTGAGGCGGGGACGGATTGCATTTTCGCCATGAGTTTGGCTTGTTCCGTGAACATGTCGTTGGCTCCCATCTCTGCGATGGCCGTCTTATAGGTTTCCAAGGGGAGTGTGATGCCCAGTGCGCAATCGAGGGAGTCGTTCTGTGGGGTTGTGCTGCTGGGGGCGGTCCAGCCGTTTGATTGGACCTTGATGGTTTGCGTCATCGTCTGGTTCCTGATAGTTCCGTTGAGTGCAACGCTGAATTTTTCGAGTTTACCCACGCTGCCGGATTGCTCCGTCAGGGACATGCCTGTCATGCGGGCGATGAACATTTCCTGTTCTGGGAGGGTTTCGTCGAAGTCGGTCATGGTCAATTCCAGGCCCGCAATTTCGGCGCTTCTGACGTCCACAGTGGAAGGGATGGCGGAGTGAGCCTGCGTGGTGCTGACCGAGGGTGATGCGGCGGTTTCTAGCTTGATTCCGGCCATTTTCGTGCTGATGACCTTGCTGTCTTGCTGGAAGTCCAGCGCGCCGATGGCGAGAGAGGTTGAGGTGGTGCTGAGTTGCACATTTTGTGCTTGGAAGCGGACATCCTGTTCACCTGCGGTGTTGGATGGCGTGACGTTGAGTGTCATGTTCGCGAGTTGACCGTTGGTGACGGTGGTGCCGCTGGTGTCCTGAATTTCAAATGTCAGGGGGAGGTTCTGGCTGGTGAGAGTGAGGGTTTTGGCCATCACATCCGCATTCAAAGCGACCGGACCGGGCGTGGTGAGTTTGGCCTGTGTGGTGCCCCCTTCCGGAATGTGGACTGCTGACAACGCCGTGAGTGTGATGTGGCCGGGTTTGAAGTAGTCCGGCTTGGTTTGGTAGGTGAGGGTGACGGGGTTGCCGGGGTTCGTGCTGAGGTTTTGGGCGAAGGAATCCATATGGCCGATGACCTGCTGGTTGACCCACCAGCAGTAGCCGAGCCAGCCGCCGCCTGCGAGGACGGGGACCAGCGTGAGGGTGGGGATGAGGGCTTTGTTGAGTTTCGGCATGGGGAGGCTCCTTCGATATAAGCCTTACGTTAGCGTGGTAGCGGGGCGGGATAAAGGGCGGGCGTGGTTTGGGTGGTGCTTTGGGGGAGGGCAAGTGGTGGGCGTGCATCAGCAAACCCTTTGAGTTGTAAGCCCGCGGCGCTGCGGTTGGTTAAGATTGTGGCGATGATGCGAGGCGGGGGATTGAAGCGTTACTGAAAACAGTGTCTTGTAACTGCACTGTAACCCTGATGAAAGATATGATCATGATGAAATTCGCGACCGTTGCCCTTGGCACCGCGCTGATTGCCGCTACCGCGCTTGGTGGCTGTGCTTCCGTATTTGACGGTGGCAACCAGTCCGTCAACCTGCGTCCTTCCAGCGTTGGTGGCACAGTGAATGCCAAGGTAACTTCCAAGACCGGCACCCAGAACATCCAGCTGCCCGGAACCATTTCCGTTGACCGCGACAAGAGCGAGCTGCTGGTGACCGTGGATGACCCTTGCTATGAAAAGAGCCAGATGTCCTCCAGTTCGTCCGTTAACCCCTGGGCGATTGGGAACGTGCTGTTCGGTGTGTTCGGTTTGACCGGGACGACTGTTGACATGAACTCCGGCAACGCCTGGAAGTACGACGACACCATTACCGTGCCGACCCAGAAAAAGCCCGGCTGCACCAAGTAAGTAGCCTGAGGTTGGTGACAGCGTGAAGGCTGCCTTCCGATACATGCTGATGGCCCTGTTTTTAAGCAGGGCCATTGCCTTTGCCGGTACCCATGAGGGTGTGCAAGATATTGCCCAGACGCCGGAATGGCTGGCGTTGCTGCACCATGAAAACGGCAAAAGC
>JAIXZU010000117.1 GCA_027489415.1 Alphaproteobacteria bacterium | reverse complement strand
TTTCATTGACATCCCCCCCCGCCACCCCCTAAAGAACCCCCACGGAGTATCCCCTGCCACCTCCATTCGGCAGTGCGGAGAAGCGTTCCCCGGAAAAGATTCCGCGTGGAAAAGTCAACGAATTGGAGGTTTTGGCCTATGCCAACCGTCAACCAGCTTGTTCGCAAGCCGCGCGTCATTCAAAAGGCCCGCACCAAGTCCCCCGCCATGGAAGGCAGCCCGCAGAAGCGCGGCGTCTGCACCCGTGTCTACACCACCACCCCGAAAAAGCCGAACTCCGCGCTCCGTAAGGTCGCCAAGGTTCGTCTCACCAACGGTTACGAAGTCATCGCCTATATTCCCGGTGAAGGCCACAACCTGCAGGAACACAGCGTCGTCCTCATCCGTGGCGGCCGTGTAAAGTACTTGCCGGGTGTGCGTTACCACATCGTCCGTGGTGCCCTCGACACCCAAGGCGTTAAGGGCCGTATGCAAGGTCGTTCCTTGTACGGTGCCAAGCGTCCCAAGCCTGGCCAGGCAGCTCCTGCCGGCAAGGGCAAGAAATAATCAGACGGTAACATAGGAGAATTTCACCATGCGTCGTCGTCGCGCCGAAAAACGAGTCACCCTGCCGGATCCCAAGTACGGGGACATCGTTCTCACCAAATTCATGAACAAGGTCATGCTGGCCGGTAAAAAAGGTACTGCCGAGAAAATCGTCTACGGTGCCCTTTCCGCCATCGAGGCCAAAACCCAAAAGCCCGCGCTGGAATCCTTCCACGCCGCGCTCAACAACGTAAAGCCGGAAATGGAAGTCCGTTCCCGCCGCGTTGGTGGTGCCACCTACCAGGTCCCGATGGAAGTCCGCCCCGAGCGCGCCCAATCCCTCGGTATCCGCTGGATGGTCGACAACGCCCGCAAGCGTAACGAGAAGACCATGACCGAGCGCCTCACCAACGAGCTGCTCGACGCCATCTCCGGCCGCGGCGGCGCCTTCAAGAAGAAGGAAGACGTGCACAAGATGGCCGAGGCCAACCGCGCCTTCGCCCACTACCGCTGGTAGTTGCACCTCGCAAAAACAAAGCCCCGCCCGTCGGGGCTTGTTTTTATGGAATACCCTCCCCAAACCCTTGCCTCTTTCCGCATCATCCGCTATACCCCCCATAAGTTTCAAAACACAGCAGGAAAGACAAGCCCATGGCCCGTACGACACCGATGAGCAAAGTCCGCAACATGGGCATCATGGCCCACGTGGACGCCGGTAAAACCACCACCTCCGAACGTATCCTTTACTACACCGGTAAAACCCACAAAATCGGGGAAGTCCACGAAGGCGCCGCCACCATGGACTGGATGGCCCAGGAACAGGAACGCGGTATTACCATCACCTCCGCCGCCACCACCGCCGAATGGAAGGGCTACACCTTCAACCTGATCGACACCCCAGGCCACATCGACTTCAACATTGAAGTCAAGCGCTCCGTCCGTGTCTTGGACGGCGTTATCGCCGCCTTCGACGCCGTCTCCGGTGTGGAACCCCAATCCGAAACCAACTGGGGCCACGCTTCCAACTACGGCGTTCCCCGTCTGTGCTATGTCAACAAGATGGACCGCGTCGGCGCGGACTTCCACCGCTGCGTCTCCATGATGCGCGACCGCCTGCGCGCCAACGCCGTGCCGATCCAAATCCCCGTCGGTGCCGAAGACAACTTTGTCGGTCTCATCGACCTCGTCGAAATGAAGGCCCTCATCTGGAACTCCGAAGAGCTCGGCGCCACTTGGGAAGTCACCGAAATCCCTGAGAACCTCAAGGCAGACGCTGAAAAGTACCGCAGCCAACTCCTCGACACCGCCGTGGAATTCGACGACGAAGTCATGAACGCCTACCTCGAAGGGACCGAACCCACCGTCGCCCAACTCAAGAAGTGCATCCGTCAAGGCACCGTGACCATGAAGATGTTCCCGGTTCTCTGCGGTTCTTCCTTCAAAAACAAGGGCGTACAACCGCTCCTCGACGCCGTCATCGACTACCTCCCCTCCCCGGATGAAATCGACGACGAAAACGTCCGCGCCGAACTCCCGAACGGCGAAACCGAAATCCTGAAGATCGGCGACGACCAGCCTCTGGCCGCCCTCGCCTTCAAAATCGCCACCGACCCCTACGTTGGTACCCTCACCTTCGTGCGCGTTTACTCCGGTGTCATCACCAGCGGTACAGCTGTTTACAACAGCACCCGCCAGCGCACCGAGCGTATCGGCCGTATCGTGCGCATGCACGCCAACAAGCGTGAGGAAGTCACCGAACTCCGCGCCGGGGACATCGGCGCCCTCATCGGCCTGAAGGACACCCGCACCGGCGACACCCTCTGCTCCGAAAACAAGGAGTTCCTCCTCGAAAACATCAAGGCCATGGAACCTGTTATCGCCATTTCCGTGGAGCCTAAGTCCAAAGCCGACCAAGAAAAAATGGGTATCGGCCTCGGTAAACTGATGTCCGAAGACCCCTCCTTCCGCGTCTACACCGATGAAGAAACCGGCCAGACCATTCTGGCAGGTGTGGGCGAACTCCACCTGGACATCATGGTGGACCGCCTCAAGCGCGAACACAAAGTGGAAGTCAACACCGGCGCACCGCAGGTCAGCTACCGCGAAACCATCACCAAGGCTGCCGAGTGCGAAGGTAAGCACGTCAAGCAGTCCGGTGGTCGTGGTCAGTTCGGTCACTGCTGGATCAAGTTCGAGCCGAACGAAACCGGCAAGGGCTTCGAATTCATCAACGCCATCGTCGGTGGTGCCGTACCGAAGGAATACATCCCCGCCATCCAACAAGGTGTGGAAGAATCCCTCAAGAACGGTATGTACGCTGGCTACCAAGTTGTTGATGTCAAAGCCACTCTGTTCGACGGCTCCTACCACGACGTTGACTCCTCCGAAATGGCCTTCAAAATGGCCGGTATCCTCGCTGTCAAGGAAGCCGCCAAGAAGTGCGGTCCCCAACTGCTGGAGCCGATCATGAAGATGGAAGTCACCGTACCGTCCGACTACATGGGTGACGTCATCGGGGACCTCTCCTCCCGCCGCGGCCAGATCACCGGCTCCGAAGAGCGCTTCGGCCAAACCGTGGTCAAGGCCTTCGTGCCGCTGGCCAACCTGTTCGGTTACGTCACCACCCTGCGTAGCATGACCCAGGGCCGTGGCTCCCCGTCCATGGAGTTCGACCACTACGATCCGGTTCCCTCCAACGTAGCGACCGAAATCCAAGCTAAGCGCGCTGCCTAAATACAGCCGCTGCTGAAAAAAGGCCCCGCAAGGGGCCTTTTCCATAATCCTCATACCTCAACTGAACCTTTCCCCCACCGCCTCGTTACCATCTCGTAACCAAGAAAGCTCCTCCCATGAAAGGTCTCATCCTCTGGCTCGCCGGCGTGCCTATCACCGTCATCATTTTACTCTATGTCTTTATCTTCTAAGTAAAACCATGAAAAAGCCCGCCAAACGGCGGGCTTTTCAATGTTAACTCTCAGGTAGCCTCACGGCTGGCAAGGGCAACCGGTAAAAATCAAGCAACGGCGGCTGTCCTACAAGTAAGGGTAGACCCGCCAGAACACTCCGGACAGCAAGCCCGAGGATAACCGCAGGCACGTCCATATGGGTGGCCTGCAAACGTTCAGCAGGGTAAGTCTCAACATACTGTTCAGCCAGGGCTGGCAACGCCATCCCGCAACTGAAACCTATCAGAATCAGCAATCTGCGCATGGCACACTCCGAAAAGGATCAGGTCTTTACCTCACAAGTATGCAGCTTGGCATGCAGTGCGGCAAATAAAAAAGGGGGCCCGCAGGCGCCCCCTTAATCCTAAGGTCGGAAGACTACTTCTTGTCTTCAGCCTTGTCGTCACCCTTCTGGGCAGTCGCAGGCACTTCAGCGGCAGCAGTTGCAGCAGCAGCGTCGGCAGCTTCGTCTTCAGCGGTGTTGCTGGTACGGGTGGAAACCACGGAGACAATCGTCAGGTCGCGGTCGGTCACAGCAGGCTTCACACCTTCAGGCAGCTTGACGTCGGAAAGGTGAACGCTCTCACCAATGTCCAACGCAGCAACGGAAACAACAATTTCCTCAGGAATGCTGTCCGCACGGCAGATAACTTCAATTTCGGCTTCAACCAATTGCAGTACACCACCAACCTTGATACCCGGGCTCAGCTCTTCGCCTTCCACACGGACGGACACGTTCACGTGAACAATGCTCTTCGGGTTGTAGGGGATGAAGTCAACGTGCATCGGCACATCAGTCACCACGTTGCGCTGAATGTCGCGGGCCAGAACCTTAACGGTCTTACCATCAAGGCTCAGCTCATGGTTGTGGGTGAAGAAGTGGCCGGCACGCAGGGCTGCGGCAAGGTCGGTCGCCTTCACGGCAATAGACTGGCTGTCCTTACCAGAATTGTAAATAACAGCAGGAATCATACCGTTACGGCGCATTTCGCGGGCACCGCCCTTACCGTGCACGGTCTTGGTAACTGCATTGATAACCACCTTCTTGGCGGCGTGTTTGTGGGGAGCGCTCATAGCGTACATCCTTTATAAATGGCGTTCATTCCGGCCGATAACGCCCAATGCGCTAACACCCGTTGCCCGAACACCTTATAGGCTGCTTTCCCTTTACTCACTCACTTCCATCACGTCAAGCACTTCCCTCAACGTTACCGCCATTTTCTCAAGGGCTTCATCATCATAGGGCTGTGCCGCTGCATTGCCCCACACCGGCTTAGGCCACACAGCGTCGTCCTTAAACCTCGCAATTACATGAATATGCAACTGCGGCACCATATTCCCAATCGCGCCCATATTCATCTTATCGGCTCCAGTTAAGTCTTTCAGGGCTAATTCCACAGCTTTCACCTCCTCCATTACCGGCAGGTAATCCATCTCGGGCAAATCAGTTAAATCACGGCACCCCGTGCGCCGTGGTACCAGAATAATCCACGGAAACTGGGAAAACTGCTTATTCAGCAATACGCGGCACACAGGCAAGTCACCAACAACAGCCGTATCAGCCATTAATTGGGGGTGTAAGGTAAACATGAATCAATCTCTTTCCTTGATGTTCGCCACCATACGTGGGATTCCCGTTCTATGCCATCGCCAAGGCGCCAATCTGCTTGCCACCGCCAAAAATCCAGCCTATAACCTACCCCATCAGTTGGTTATTAACCGGCGCAGCCAAGCCAAACGCCGGCAACTCTATAAAAACGCGGAAATACGGAAACCCATGGTCGAACAAGCCACCCTGCAAACCCTCGAAGAGCTCGGCTCTACCTATCGCTACGGCTTCACTAC
The DNA here is from genome assembly GCA_027489415.1 of Alphaproteobacteria bacterium. GTDB lineage: Bacteria > Pseudomonadota > Alphaproteobacteria > UBA2136 > UBA6156 > UBA6156. Next base: position 1,847 of record JAIXZU010000117.1, on the reverse strand, counting down.
GGACGTGGAATCCGACACCGCCCCCGCAGGCCTCACCGAGGACACTGTCCGCTTCATCTCCGCCAAAAAAGCCGAACCGGCTTGGCTCCTCGAATGGCGCCTCAAAGCCCTCACCCGCTGGAGCACCATGACTGAACCGAGCTGGCAGAAACTCGCCATCGAACCCATCGACTACCAGTCCATCAGCTACTACTCCGCCCCCAAATCTATGGCGGACGGCCCGAAATCACTGGACGACATCGACCCCGAAATCCGTAAAACCTACGACAAACTCGGTATCCCGCTCGGAGAGCAGGAAATCCTCGCCGGCGTCCAGCGTCCGGAGGGTAGCAAACCGATTGCTGTGGACGCTGTCTTCGATAGCGTCTCCGTCGCCACCACCTTCCGCGAAGAACTCTCGAAAGCTGGCGTCATCTTCTGCCCCATCTCGGAAGCGGTGAAAACCCACCCGGAACTGGTCCAGAAGTACCTCGGCAGCGTCATTCCCATGGGAGACAACTACTTCGCCGCCCTCAATTCCGCCGTGTTTACGGACGGTTCCTTTGTCTATGTCCCCCCGGGCGTCCACTGCCCCATGGAGCTCTCCACCTATTTCCGCATCAACGAGCGCAACACCGGCCAGTTCGAACGCACCCTGATTATCGCCGACAAAGGTTCCTACGTCAGCTACCTGGAAGGCTGCACCGCCCCGCAGCGGGATGAAAACCAGCTCCACGCCGCGGTGGTGGAACTCATCGCCATGGAAGACGCCGAAATCAAATACTCCACCGTCCAGAACTGGTACCCGGGGGACGCGAACGGCAAAGGCGGCATCTACAATTTCGTTACCAAACGCGGCGCCTGCCGTGGCGCCCGCAGCAAAATCAGCTGGACGCAGGTCGAAACCGGCTCCTCCATCACCTGGAAATACCCCAGCTGCATCCTCGAAGGCGATAACTCGGTCGGGGAATTCTACTCCGTCGCCCTGACACGCATGAAGCAACAGGCCGACACCGGCACCAAAATGTTCCATATCGGCAAAAACACCCGCAGCGTCATCATCGCCAAGGGGATTTCAGCTGACAGGGGCGACAACACCTACCGCGGACTTGTGAATATCGGTCCCAAAGCCTCCGGCAGCCGTAACTTCACCCAGTGCGACAGCCTCCTGATCGGGGACCAGTGCGGCGCCCACACCATCCCCTACATCGAGGTCAAAAACGCCACGTCCACCGTGGAGCACGAGGCCACCACCTCCAAAATCTCGGACGACCAACTCTTCTACTGCGCCCAGCGCGGCCTCTCGGAGCAAGACGCCGTCTCGATGATCGTCAACGGCTTCGCCAAGGAAGTCCTCCAGCAACTCCCCATGGAATTTGCCGTGGAAGCCCAGAAACTCCTCGGCATCAGCCTCGAAGGAAGCGTCGGCTAATGGCACACATGCAAAAGGCCCTCGCGAACGAGAGCCTCAAACTTTATTTCTTAGGGAACGACAAAACCTTAGCTGGTTCTTTCGGAGACTCTTTCCTCTGTGGCTCCACTTTAGCCCAGAAGTCCTCCTCAATTTCCTGCCCAAACCAGACAGAGACACGTTTACTTGGCTTAGAAACGGTATCTTCGGACACTCCACCCTCCTGTCCTTCTAATAAATTTCAAATAAGCCACACGAACTAAATTTACAAGCCGGAGCCTCAAACAATGTCCAACCTACTCAGCATCACCAACCTCCACGCCACCGTTGAAGAAGCGGGCAAAAGCATTCTCCACGGGCTGAATCTCAGCATTCCCGCCGGTCAGGTTCACGCCATCATGGGCCCCAACGGCGCGGGTAAGTCCACACTGGGCTACACCTTGGCAGGGCGAGAAGG
>JAIXZU010000006.1 GCA_027489415.1 Alphaproteobacteria bacterium | reverse complement strand
GCGGTTCGGTTCGGTTGGCACTCGGGGGGTGTCAGCAGAGTTGTTTGTGCGGCCTATAGAGATACTGAGCGTTGGGAACTTTGGGTCCTGACGTCAGAACCTACCAGACTTTAGATAAAGGCACTTTTTATGTTTACGCTCCCCCTGCGTTCTGTTTTCGCGGCAACTGCACTGGCTGTAACCGCCCTGTGCACGGTGGCAACCCCCGCCCAAGCCCGCGACATGCTTTACGGTGTTAACGGGCATGATAACTGGCGCACGCCGTTTTACCTTCCTGAGCAGGCTGAAGCGGTTTTCAAGATGTTGGACAAGAAGAACCTGCGTGTGTACCGCGTTGACGTTGAAAACACGCCACGTGGCCATGAGACGCTGGACAGACTAGTGAAGCTTGGCCGCAAGTACAACGTGCTGATACGCCCGATGCTGTATGTGGACCATGAGCCGGAGAATTCGGCCTACGTGCTGGCCAAGAAATATGCCGCTGACATTAACGTATGGGAGCTTGGGAACGAGCTGAACCTGCGCGGCCCCAACACCCATTTTGACGGTATTGAAAAAATGAAAGCCGCCCGCGCCGGTGTTGACCGCGCCAGCCGCGAGACCGGCGTGAAGCTGCACACCACGCTGAACGTGACCGCCGGTGGTTACGACTACGGGCTTGACCGCACCCTGACCACCTACACCTTTGTTGACCGTGCGATTGCGGCCGGACTGGAGTTTGATTTCATTAGTTACCACTATTACCCCCGCGTGGTGGACAAGGGCATGGGCTGGTTGAACATTTACCTTGACCCGCTGCGCAAATACGGCAAGCCCGTGTTCCTGAACGAGACCAACTGCGGCGAGATTTATGATGGTGATGACGGGAACTCCGCACAGTGTTTAGCAGCGGCGGAGAGTATTATTACCGAAGTTGAGACGAATTACTCCGACATGGTGAAGGAGATTAACATGTACCAGCTATTCGATAACAAGGACATCAAGGGACCGGAGGGACACTTCGGGTTAATGTATGACATTAACAACCCCAAGATGACCTTAGATATGCTGGCGAAACATGCCGTAGGTGGCGATGCGCCCTATCTGTATGTGCGGCCTTACCGGTATGCTTATGCGGCGGATATGATGAAAAAGTCCCCCAATGCGGCATTCGTTAACCAGCTTTTCCACAGCATGTTGAACCGTGTGCCGAATGAAGACGGGATTAAGTACTGGACTGGCCAGCTGGATAGCAAGGCGAGATCCCGCGCCCAGGTTTCCGCCGCGCTGATTAACAGCGATGAGTTTAAAAACCGCGCCAACCTGATGAACAACCGTGCGTTTGTAGCCCGCGTGATTATGGGAACGGCATGGCGCCCTGCCACCCAACAAGAGCTGGATTACTACACAGGTCAGCTTAACAAAAAAAGCATGACACGGGCGCAGGTTATCAATGCCTGGTTGAATTCCGACACCCACCGGAGTGTGAGCCGGAGTATATAACCCGACACATCACCCATGACGTTAAAAAGCAGCCTGTGGGCTGCTTTTTTTGCCTTGCGGGCCGAGGATTAGAAGAGATCCTTGAAGCCGCGGGCGAGCTTTTTGGCCCAGGCTTCCTTTTCACCGGCGGGGGCGAGTTTCTGGTTGGTGAGGAGGTCATACGCTTTGCTGTACCATTCTGAGCCCGGGTAGTTGTAGCCGAGGATGGAGGCGGCGCGGAGGGCTTCGTCCGTCACGCCCAGAGACAGGTAGGATTCGGTGAGGCGGTAGAGGGCTTCCGGCGTTTGCGAGCTGGTTTGGTAGTTTTGCACCACGTTGCGGAAGCGGTTGATGGCGGCGAGGTGGAGTTTCTGGCCTTGGTAGTAGCGGCCGACGGTCATTTCCTTACCGGCGAGGTGGTCCGTGCACAGGGTGATTTTCAGGCGGGCGTCCCGGGCGTAGGGGCTTTGCGGGAAGCGGTTGACGACTTCGTTGAAGGCGTCCAATGCGTCCTGCGTGGCGGATTGGTCCCGGTTCACGTCGGTCATCTGGTAATAGTGGTTCAGCCCCGCGAGGTAATACATGTAGGCGAGATTCTGGTGGCCCGGGTGCATTTTGATGAAGCGCTCGATCGTGGCGAGGGACTCGTCGTGGTCTTCGTTCATCATTTGGGCGTAGGCGGTCATGATTTGGCCGCGGGTGGCCCAGCCGGAGTAGGGATACTGGCGGTCCAGTTCTTCGAAATTATGGACGGCTTGGGGGTATTTCTTCTTCTGGATGTTGTCCATACCGTCGTTGTACAGCTGGCCTACAGAGCCGGTGAGTTCCCCTTCGGGTTTTTCGCCACCCGCACAGGCGGTGAGCATGGTGGAGGCAAGCAGGAGACCGAGGACGACAATGTTCTTTTTCATGACGAAAGACTGCCGTAGGAGTGAAGCCCTGACAAGAACATATTCACACCAATATAGCAGAAGAGTGTAGCAGCGAAGCCGGCAAGCAACCACCACGCCAGCACTTTGGGCCGTGGGCGCAGGCCCGCGCGGGCGTGTAAATAGGCGGCGTAGATAAGCCAGACGATGAGGGCCCAGGTTTCTTTGGGGTCCCAGCTCCAGTACCCGCCCCAGGCTTGATAGGCCCAGATGCAGCCAAGCAGAATGGCAATGGAAAAGACCGGAAAGCCGATGACGATGCTTTGGTAGGCGAGTTTTTCGAGGGTTTCGGTGGACGGGATTCTGGATTCCGTTTTCGGGAAGTAACTCCGTATAAGCATGCCTGCACCTGCAGCGGCACCGATGGCAAAACAGCCGTAACCGATGAAGTTGGCCACGACATGGAATGGCAGAATGGCGTTTTGGAGCGCGGGGACGAGTTCCGACGGAGTTGATGCGCCGATACTGACCAGCCACCATGTAAAGGCGGCGGCGGCGGCGAGAATGGGCATGGCGAAGGGGAGGAATTTGCCGGGGGTGGTGGATTTGTCGAACCCTAAGGCCAAGGTGCCAGTGACACCGAGTGTGAGCACGCTGACTTCGTACATATTCGACATGCCCCAGTGGCCGGAGGTGAGGACTTGCGTGGTTTCCCACGGGATAACAAGCGCGAGGCCTGAGGCGAGGCCGGTGGCGGCAAGCAGGAGGTGATAGGTGAAGGGCAGTAGTGCGGGGCGATAGAGGCTGAGCAGGCTACTGAGTGTTGCTGCGAAAAACAGGAATGCCATAGGTTTGATGGCGGCGGTTGAGAGCAACAGGCTAGGGTTGGACTGCGGCGTGAGGTTGGGTTGCAGCATAACCATGAGTGCCAGTGTGGCCAAAGCCAGCACGGTGACTTGAGCGAGAGTGGTGAGCCAGATGTGTTTGGAGGACATGGTGCCTTTATAGCCGCTTATGCCCCTAAAGGGAAAGGGGCCGAAGCCCCTTCCCTGCTGAAGTAACGCGCTGACTAAGAGTAGAAGCGGTAATTGTTACGGCCGGCTTTTTTCACGGCGTACATGGTTTCGTCCGCGGCCTGGAGGAGGGCTTCGACCGTGGCGCCGTCCGTCGGGGCCATGGTAATACCGATAGAGGCGCCGAGTTTGATGCGAAGGTCGTTCAGCCAGATGGGCTCGTTGATGAGTTCCATGATTTTCTTGACGCGTTCTTCCACCATGTTTTTCTCGGTGAGGCCGTAGAGGACGATGATGAATTCGTCCCCGCCCAGACGCGCGACGGTGTCTTCGTCCCGGACGCAGGAAGTGAAGAGTTCGGCGACTTTACGCAGGACGGCGTCCCCCGCTTCGTGGCCGTAGGTGTCGTTCACCGGTTTGAATTTGTCGAGGTCGATATACAGCAGGGCGAGTGGTTGCTGGCGCTTGAAGGCGGCGTCCATTTTCTGGAGCACGCCACGGCGGTTGGCGAGGCCGGTGAGAGGGTCCGTGTTCGCTTGCTGGGCGGCTTTGTCGGTTTTGCCGAGGCGGGCGACGGCGGCGGCGAGGTTGCCGATTTCATCGACGCGCTTGAATGTGAAGGCTTCCGGTACGGTGCCGCTTTCGAGCTTTTCCACCGCGATGCGGATTTGGTTCAGGCAGGCGGTGTCCTGACGTGCCAGCAGGGCGATGAAGCCCAGCACGCCGATAAGGGTAACGATGATGCCCAGATAAACATTCACGAGGCTGAGAGCCGCGCCAACAGCGAGTGTGGCGGCTGTAGGAACAATGTAACGTTGAGAGAATGTGCGCATGACCGAAGTGTTACGTGTTGCGTGTTGGGTGTCTAGTGTTTTGCATCATCATCGACCAAAAAAAACCGGCCCTGAGGCCGGTTTCTGCTTGAAGCAGGATGCAATTAAGCAGCCTTTTTCTTGCCAGCGGTGCTGCTGGTGCCGTTGTAGACGGTCAGCTGAGCGGCCGGGGAAGTGCGCGGAGCGGACTTCGGAGCAGCCTTCTTAACAGCTGGCTTCTTGGCAGGAGCGGCCTTCTTGGCAGGTGCCTTCTTAGGAGCAGCAGCCTTCTTAGGAGCGGCCTTCTTTACAGCAGGCTTGGCAGCAACCTTCTTAGGAGCAGCAGCCTTCTTGGGAGCAGCCTTCTTTACAGCAGGCTTGGCAGCAACCTTCTTAGCAGCTGGCTTGGCAGCAACTTTTTTAGCAGCAGGTTTTGCAACCTTCTTGGCGGCCGGTTTAGCGGCAACCTTTTTGGCGGCCGGCTTCTTGGCAGGAGCGGCCTTCTTCTTAACGGCAGTAGCCATTTCGTTATCCTTTGATTGTGTATTGGAGGAGGAGGTGCTCACCGGCCCGGCTTTTTTGGAAGCGGGGTTGGCAACCTTGCCTTTGAAAGCAAGGCCGATTTTTGCCGCAAGTTCACGTACCAGGTTCATGATTTCGACCTGGGACGGGTTGGCAAATCCGTCCAGCACGGTGAGCCCGTTTTCCATGCTGGCGGCAAATAGGACGCGGTTACCGATTTCAGCTTCGGCGACCGGAATTTCGAGTTGCTTGAGTTTTTGCTTGGTCTCAATCGTGATGTTAGCGCGTTGAACAACGCGGTTCATGACGACCATGGACTGGCGGGACTCAGAACTGATGGTGTTAAAGGTTTCCTTGACGGCCCAGACGTCGGCGGGGGACGGCTGGATGGGAACGATGACCATGTCTGCAGCGCGAACGGAGACTTTGATGTCCATTTCGGCGTGCGGGGGAGTATCGATGATGATGACGTCGTTGGATTCGCGGGCCATGGAAAGGTCGCGCGTCAGACGCCAGCCGGAGGTGGCGATGAGACCGATATCGTTTGACTTGCGCTGGGCGTGCCAGTGCGTGCAGGTGCCTTGGGGATCGGTGTCAAACAACATGGTGGAATAACCTTGTTGAGCAAAGGCAACAGCAAGATGAGCAGCCATTGTAGACTTACCAACCCCGCCTTTTTGTTGCGCTACAGTGATGACATAAGCTGGCATAATAGTGTGTGAGCTCCGTTTGTTATTAACTACGTAGATGTTACACATGAGTTGCATAAACGGTGAAGTGGTAATGATGAAAACACGTGCATAGACAATGTGATGGTGTGACATATTTACGATAAATTCAGTTGCGTAAATACGCGATTTATGGCGGAATTGCTGGAGAAATGCAGCGTGCGTGATGACTGATGCTTGCAATGCACAAGACAATGGCATGATGAATTTTTAACCCGACGAACGAGAGTTAGCGCAGACGATGAATGTGCCAAACACCCCAGAAATGCTGGCGAAACTGCGCATTGCGCGGACGCAGGGAATTGGACCTGTGACATATCGTAAACTTATGCAGCGGTATGAAAATGCCGTTGACATCATTACTGACTGGCATGGCATTAGTGCGAAATTTCCGCCGCTGGCAAAGGAAAGTGATGTGTTGCGCGAACTGGAAAACCTGCACAAGGCTGGTGGTGTTTTGTTGATGCAAGGTGATGCTGATTACCCCGCGCAACTGGCAGAACTACCGGATGCGCCGTTAACGCTGAGCGTGCTGGGTGCCGCGGAAACCTTGGCGAAACGACAGGTGGCGATTGTGGGAAACCGCAATGCGAGTGCGGCGGGTTTGAGTTGGTCCAAGACATTATCCGCGCAGATTGCGCGTGCGGATGTGGTGATGACGAGCGGGCTTGCACGCGGGATTGATACCGCCGCGCATGAAGGTGCGCTAAGCGCGAATGGCTTGACTGTGGCGGTGGTTGCGGGTGGTGTGGACCACGTTTACCCGCGCGAAAATGCGAAGCTGCGCGACATGATTATGCAGCAGGGATGTGTGATTAGCGAGATGCCGTGGGGAATGGCGCCGACGCCAAACCTTTTTCTGCGGCGCAACCGCATTATTGCGGGCCTGAGCATTGGAGTGGTGGTGAGCGAGGCTACGCGGCATTCCGGCAGCCTGACCACGGCGGAATATGCGCTGAATTACGGACGTGAAGTGTGGGCGGTGCCGGGGAGCCCCGCCGACCCGCGCAGTGCCGGGCCCAACTGGCTTTTGAAGAACGGTGCCACGCTGATTGAGAATGCGGAAGATGTGCTCCGTGATTTGCCAGCTACCCCTGCCCCGTATGTGTTGCGTGCGGTGCCACAAGGTGACTTGTTTGGGGCTGTGGAGCATGAGCGCGAACTGGCGAAAGATGAAGACGATGCAGTTGGTGCCGCGATGACGCCTGCGCAGCGCGTTTTTGGATTGTTGGGAAGCCAGCCTGCGAGCTTTGATGACCTTGTCCGACAAAGTGGATTGGACGAGCCGGGGTTGAGCGGGATTTTAGTTGAGCTTGAGCTGGATGGGCATGCCAGCCGTGAGGGAGACGGGCGCTGGCGGCGGGCTTAAGCCCCCCCTGCCCTACGCCCCGCGCGCGAGTTCCTGCAGTTTTTTGATGACGCTGGCGAAGCCGTTGCGGCGGTTGGGTGAGAGGTGTGTGAGGAGATGCGTTGGGGCGAGGAGTGCGGGGAGATCCGTCCCGATAATTTCTGATTTGCTTTTACCCATATAGGCGAGCCATACGAGGGCCATGAGGCCGCGGACAATGAGGGCGTCGGAGTCCAGCTTGAAATCGATTTTATCGCCTTCCCATGAGGTGGTGAGCCAGACTTGGGAGGTGCAGCCGGGGACGAGATTGGCCTTGGTTTTTTGCTCTTCCGGCATGGGTGGCAGGCTGCGCGCGAGTTCGATGAGGTAGGTGTAGCGGTTCTCCCAGTCCGGCAGGAGGGCGAGGGTTTCGAGGGCTTCGGAGAGAGAGGTGGCAGACATGGGACTAGGCTTTGTAGGTGACTGGCTGGCGGGCGTTTTTGCAGATGGTGTAGACGTTGGCGACGACGTAGAAGGCTTCCATCGCCACGCCGACGATGGAGTGGTGGATGCCGTTGTAGGTTATCCAGCAGAATGACACGCCCATGAGGCAGACGCGAAGCTGCGTGCCCTTGAGATTGAAGATGGCGTAGGTGCCGAGGATGTTGGCGAGGATGGGGATGACATCCGACCACACCTGATGCGTGAAGGCGCCGTAGACCACGCCGATGGCCATGAAGACCGACATGATGACCGTGCTTCGCGAGTAGCTGGAGATGATATACCGCGCGGCGCCGACGAGACTGATGAACACCCCCGCCCACGCGCCTAAGAGCACAAAGTGCACCGCCATGCAGGTGGCGGCGGCAGCGATGCAGAGTTTCAGGTTTTTGTCGTTACCCCGCAGGAAGCCGTAAAGGCCGAAGGCGAAGGCCAGGGTGGCGAAGGCTTGGCTGAGGAGGTAGGGGGACATTGTTTTGCGTGTTGCGTTTAAACCCACCAGCTCTATTTTAACACCCAT
>JAIXZU010000065.1 GCA_027489415.1 Alphaproteobacteria bacterium | reverse complement strand
GGTTGGTATGATATTGTGGCGGAGAAACCTTACAGGCTTACAGATTGGGATATTGGCGCTTGTGGGTTGCCGTTGGCTGTTGCTAGGATGGGGTATGACGACGATTTCCCTTGTGCTGTTTATGCTGCTGGCCGTGGTGGTGAGCGGGTTTATCGGGCGGATGCTGCCGCTGCCGGTGCCGCTGCCGTTGATTCAGATAGCGCTGGGTGCGGCGATTGCGGTAGTGACCGGTTACCGCGTGCAGCTTGACCCGCAGATTTTCTTTTTACTGTTTTTGCCCCCGCTGCTGTTTTTAGACGGGTGGCGGCTGCCGCGCGACGCGATACGGCGCGACACGTGGACGATTTTGGAACTGGCGCTGGGGCTGGTGATTTTTACGGTCATCGGGATGGGGTTCCTGATCCACTGGATGATCCCCGCCATTCCGCTGGGGGTGGCGTTTGCGCTGGCGGCGGTGCTTTCCCCCACCGACCCGGTGGCGGTTTCGGCGATCGCTTCCCGCATGCCGGTGCCGAAGCGGCTGATGCACATATTAGAAGGTGAGAGTTTGCTGAACGATGCCTCCGGCCTTGTGTGCCTGCGCTTTGCGGTGGCCGCGGTGCTGACGGGGAGTTTTAGCGTACCGGAAGCGGCGCGAACGTTTGTGTGGCTGGCGGCGGTGGGGATTGTGATCGGTATTCTGACCACGCTCGTCACCACCAGTGTGAAGACGTGGATTGCGCAGCGTTTTGGCGAGGACAGTGCGACACAGATATTAATTAGTTTGCTGATTCCGTTCGGGGCTTACCTGATGGCGGAACATGCCCATGCGTCCGGTATTCTGGCCGCCGTGGCGGCGGGGATTACGATGGGCTACGTGGAAGCCCAAGGGAAAGTGAAGGCCACCACCCGCGTGCGGCGTAACGTGGTGTGGGATACGTTGCAGTTTGCGGCCAACGGTGCGATTTTCGTGCTGCTGGGCGAGCAGATGCCGCAGATTTTAGAGGGGGCGCTGGCGCTGGTGCGCGGTAACGAGATGCACAGTGCGTGGTGGTTGGTGGCTTATGTGGTGGGGATTACGGCGGCGCTGGCGACACTAAGGTTTGCGTGGGTGTGGATGTCGGTCCGCTTCACGATGCTGCGCGGCGCGCATGACGGGGGGCATGTGCCGCTGCGGTTGGTGGCGGTGATGTCCGTGGCGGGTGTCCGCGGGGCGATTACGCTGGCGGGTATTTTGACGTTGCCGTTCGTGATGGCGGATGGGACGGCCTTCCCCGCGCGGGATTTGGTGATTTTCCTGGCGGCGGGAGTGATTGTGCTTTCCCTGTTGCTGGCGACCTTTGTGCTGCCCCACCTGTTACGCGGCCTTGAACTGCCCGAAGAAACCGAGCAGACCGAGCAGGAAGATGTAGCGCGTGTGGCGGCGGCGAGTGCGGCCATTCATGCGATTGAGCGGGCGTTGCACGAGCTTTCCGAAAAGCGCAGTGACGCCGACATGTACGCCGCAGCGGCCGTGCGCGTGATGGGGCTGTACCGCCGGCGGCTGGACGATATTGCCAAGACCGGTGACGAAAAGCACGAGGTGCGGCAGATTTTGGAAATTGAGCGCCACATGCGTGTGGTGGGCTTGCAAGCCGAGCGCGAGGCGATTTTCCGGCTGGGGCGGAGCGGTGAGATTAGCGACGAGCTGGCGCGGCGACTGGTGCGGGAGATTGATTTGCTGGAGTCGCATCACCGGACTTAGGCTTTGGGGGCGGCTACTTTCGGGGGTACGGGCACAAAGGGGGGCTAAAGCTGTTTAACCAATTTCTGATACATCCTGACGGGCTAAAAAACCGTCTGGCCTGATTTCAAAAAAGTGTCAAATACGTCAAGTATTAGCCATTTTTTGAAATCAACCCAGCCAGATTTTTATCTCCGCCAGCCTGTATCATAAATAAGTTAAACAGCTTTATGGCCAAAATTTCGGCTTGCGGATGGGGCGGTTAGCCGCTATAGAGATGGCCGTGCGGAGGAGTGGCCGAGTGGTTGAAGGCGCACGCTGGATTTTATGAGTCCGCCTTCGGCGTAACAGCGTGTATAGGGCAACTTATCGCAGGTTCGAATCCTGTCTCCTTCGCCAGAGTTTTTATTTACCCCCTACATCCTGAATCCCTGATTTCTGGCCCTAGGGGCTTTTTTTATGGATTGAGGGAGGTGAGGAAGGACTCGGACTGGGTTTGGATTTCGATGCGGCGTTTTTCGGGCATGGTGCGGACTTGGGCGAGGATGGGGCCGAGGCGGGGGTTGGTTTTGAGCTGTTCGTAGTTGCGGAGCATGAAGTCCCAATACAGAGTACTGAAGGGGCAGGCGGTGGGTCCGGTGCTTTCGGTAGGGTTGTAGCGGCAGGTGGTGCAGTAGTCGCTCATTTTATGGATATAGCGGCCGCCGGCGGCGTAGGGTTTGCTGGCGATGATGCCGCCGTCCGCAAACAGGGCCATGCCCAAGGTGTTGGGGAGTTCGACCCACTCGAAGGCATCGGCGTAGACCGAGAGGTACCAGTCCGTCACCTCCTTGACACTCAGGCCCGCGAGGAGGGCGAAGTTGCCAATGACCATGAGGCGCTGGATGTGGTGGGCGTAAGCGTTGCGGCGCGTGGTGCCGATAGCTTCCTTCATGCAGTGCATGTCGGTTTTGGATTCATCCCAGAAGAACGCCGGTAGGGGGCGGGTGGCGTTGAAGTAGTTGAGGGTGGCGTACGCGGGCATTTTGTACCAGTAGAGGCCGCGGACGTATTCGCGCCAGCCGAGAATCTGGCGGATGAAACCCTCCGTGGCGGCGAGCGGGGCGCGGCCCGCGCGGTAGGCGGTTTCTGCCACGGTGCAGACTTCTTGGGCGGTGAGCAGGCCGATATTCAGATAGGGTGAGATGAGGCTATGGAACATGAAGTCTCCGCCGGTGACCATGGCGTCCTGGTATCTGCCAAAGTTGGGGAGGCGGTGGGTGATGAAGTGCTCCAGCACTTGGAGGGCGCCGGTACGGGTGGTGGCCCAGAGGAAGGGTTCCGCGGCGCCAAAGTGGGCGGGGAAGTGGGTGGCGACGAGGGCTTTGACTTCCGCCACCACGCGGGTGGTGTCCGCGCCTTCGGTGATAGTGGGGTACGGGGGCAGGCCGAGGGGGCCTTCCTTATAGGGTTCGCGGTTGTCGGCGTCGTAGTTCCATTCGCCGCCCTCGGGTTCTCCGGCTGCCGTAAGCAGGAAGCCGGTTTTGCGGCGTTGCTCACGGTAGAAGTATTCCATGCGCAGTTGTTTGCGGCCAGTGGCCCACTCGGCGAATTCCTGCGGGGTGGAGAGGAAGCGGGTGTCTTCCAGAATTTCCAGTGGGACGGGGAGTGTGGATTGGAGGGACTGGAGGGATTCTAGCACGCGGTGCTCTCCCGGGAAGGTGGCGAGGACGCGGGTCGGGCTGATTTCCTGCACCGCGCGGGTGATTTCTCCGGCAAAGGTGTGGGTGTTGGCGGGGTCGTCGAGGCGGATATAGCGTATATTATAGCCCTGCGCGGAGAGGGAGGCGGCGAATTGGCGCATGGCGGAGAGAATCAGGATGATTTTCTGGGGATGGTGGGGAACGTAGGTGCCTTCGGCCTTCACTTCCATCATCAGGATGGTGTCGTTCTTTGTCAGACCGTTCAGGCTGGCGAGGGTGGGGGTGAGTTGGTCCCCCAAGATAAGGCGCAGAGTGGGCATGGGATTGTTCCGTCTGGTTAGGCTTCATGTTTAGGGGGTTATGCCGCCCATGGCAAGGGAGGACGGGTTACCACACCCCCTGTTGAAATATGGGCAGAGGGCCTTGCTGGGTGTGGGGGCTTACGATAGGGTGCGGCCTAGTTAACAGACGGAATTTCGTGTTGAAAAAAGTGCTCTCTCTCGTGTTGCTGCTGGCTGGCGTGTTCATGCTCAGCCAAGGATTTGCCGTGGAATCCATCCACCCCGGGGGGTTCCCCAAACCGGTGGGACCGATTGCGACGGAGATTACGTGGCTTTATAACGTCATCTTCATCATCATTGCGGTGATTGCTTTTGTGGTGGCGATTCCGGTGGTTTATATTTTGTGGCGTTACCGCCGCGACAAGGTGAGCAAGCCCGCGACCTTCAGCCACTCCACCGCACTGGAGCTGCTGTGGACGATTATCCCTGCGCTGATTTGCGTGGTGATTGCGGTGCTGAGTTTCCGTGCGATGGTGATGATACGCACCATGCCCGAGGATGCGATGAACGTAGAAGCCGTAGCTTACCAGTTCGGTTGGGACTTTTACTACCCTGACGTGAGCCAAGGTGACAAGCATGTGGCCGTGCCCGAGCCAACCCAAGACGACCCCGAGATTAGCCTGCCCGGTGCGCCGCGCCAGACGAAGACGCTGGTTGTGCCGGTAGGCAAGCCAATTGTGCTGCATGTGACCGCACAGGATGTGATTCACGCCTTCTTCGTGCCCCACCTTGGCACCAAGATAGATGCGATTCCCGGACGTATTAACTATGCCTGGTTCACCGCCACCGAGCCGGGTGAGTGGCTGGGCCAGTGCGCCGAGCTGTGCGGACAGGCCCATGGTGAGATGTTCTTCCGAGTGAAGGCGATTCCTCAGGCTGAGTTTGACGTGTGGATTGCCGAACAGAAGAAGGCGGCCGGTGTGGTGGATGAAGAGGTTTCCCCCACCGTGGTGATGCAAGGTGCGGAAGGTATTAGTGGCACCGTGACTGTGCCCCCTGCTGGTGACACCAGTGCCAGTGTGGCGCATTCCGTTGCGGCGGCGGTAAGTGTAAGCCAGCCTGCCCCGACGGCTGCCCCCACGGCAGCGCTGAAGCCGAGCATGGCCCCTGCCCAGACCCCGGCACCAGCTGCTGAGACCGCGCCTGCTGCGGCGGTGACGGAGGAGGTTGACGGTGTGTCCGGCATCATCAGCCCGACGATGTAAGGATATGCTTACTGAAAAACCCTCCGTTTGGAGGGTTTTTTGGTAAGTGCTTCCTTACGGGACGCTTAGAGTTTGGCAAGTGCGGCGACCACGGCGGTGTCCGAGCGGAGGATGGTCGGGCCGAGGCTGAAGGGCTGGATGTGTGGGTGGGATTTCAGTACCGCCACTTCTTCCGGTGCGAAGCCGCCTTCGGGGCCGACGAGGACGGCGGTGGGGGTGGTGCCAAGTGGGGCGGCGGTTTCCAGACGTTCATAGGCCCAGAGCGTTTGGGTGGAGAGGGTGGCGAGGTAGTCCTCCAGCGTCCTGAGGGGATGGAGGGTTGGGAGGGTGTAGCGCTCGGACTGCTCGGCGGCCTCGATAAGATGGCGGTGATCCCGCTCCGTGTTCAGTTTCCCGATTTGCGAGAATCTGGTTTTCAGGGGAATGATGTCGGTGACTCCCATTTCGGTGGCCTGGCGGAGGGCGGCTTCCCAGGCGTCCCGCTTCGGGACGCCAAGGGCAAGGGGGCGGGGTGGCAGGGGGGGTTTGGCGGGGAGGAGGGACTGGCAGGCGGCGGTGCGGCATTTGGCATCCGCAATTTCGGCGACGGCGGCGAGGCCCTGCCCATTAAAGACATGGATCATGGTGCCCTGCCCCATGCGCATGACACGGTAGAGGCGATGCTGGACGTCCTCCGGCAGGGAGATGAGCTGGCCTGCCGCGAGGGAAGTTGGAACGTAGATGAGTTTCAAGGCGGTGGAAGGGGATATGTAAAAAAGATTAGTCCGAGTGGGGAATGGTAACTTCCGGCACATGCAGCAGGCGCGGGCCGAGTTGCAGCACTACGGCACGCCCCAACTGGTGACCCTGCTGGAGGGCGAGCTGGGCGCTACCGCCACCCGTGAAGACTTGCAGGAAGCCTGCGGCGAAGGCGTCCCCCGCGCCGGTGAGGTCGGTCGGTTTCGGTATCGGTTGGGTGGGACTGTCCACCACCGGGCCATTATTAGCCGCATAATAAGCCGCGCCATTGCCGCTGCGGGTGATGACCCGTTCGGTGGCGGCGAGTTTTTTGGCGGTGTGGGGGTCATTGCCCTCCAGCAGAATATCCCACTCCGACTGGTTGCCGATGACGAGGGGGTGGTGGGTGAGAATCATGTCGGTCAGCATGGACAGGGCGGCCTGCACGGCACGGGGCGAGGCCAGCGAGATGACGAGGCGCGTGCCGGAGTGGGTGGCGTGACGGGCGGCATAGTCCGCAGCTGCGGGGTGGGAGGCGATAATATAGGATTCGATCACGAGGTACTGGGACTTTTCAATCAGCGTGTCGTCGATCCAGCTATCGTCCGTACTTGGGGGCTGGGGGAGGCTTTGCACCATGGTACGAATGCCGTCATCCGTTAACAGGGTGAAGATATCCGTGGTGCGGGCGGTGGAAAGGGGCGGGGTGAGCGTAATGCCGGCGGAGATCATGTCCTCGACAAAAAAGCGGCCGGTAGGTTCCGGACCAATAGGGCCGATAAAGGCCACGCGACTGCCAAGGCGAGCCAGCGTGTAGGCGGTGTTGGCACCGGCGCCGCCGGCACGGAACTGCTCGACGTTGATCGTGGCGCTTAACTCCATCATCTGGGCGTGGCTGACGGTGTTGCTGTCCCCCTTCCGCAAGCCGAACTGTGCGAGCAGAGAGGCGTCTACATGGGCAATTCCATCGACAACCGCATTGCCCAGGACTGCAAAGTTATAGCTACGAGGAGTGTTCATGGCGCGATTGTGGCGAGGGTGGAAAAAATTGTCTAGTTTTTATTAGGGTTTAGTCCCCAAATTTGTTTTATTACGCGGGATAGCCCCATACCTTCCAGAGAGTTAAAACCGCTTTTAAATGTGTTTTATAAGGTGTGTGGGAGTTCGAAAATCAGACCTTTTTAGCCAACGCTACCGCTACCTATGGAGGCCCGATTGGATGTTGCAATAGGTTGGCTTCAGCCAGTTAAAATGTGCGTTTGGGCCCACACGGGGACGGTTCTGATAATAAAAATTTATTGCCGTTAAAAAGTCTGCCCGAAGGCAGCGGTGAATTGCGGCGGGCTTACGCCCTTGCTTGAGGCCGGGAGACGGCCTTGAAAACGGTGGGATGATTCTTGGTTTTGGTAGCCAGGTTTTTGTTAATATTGGGAAAATGTTTTTGTTATTGCTAACATTGATAGGTCTGGTTTCAGGATGGCTTTGAGGGACGTTTCTGGCAAGCGGATAAATTTGCATAGCACTGCCCCCTGTGCCGTAACCGCGACAGCTGCGAGTCATTCCGAGCGTGAAACAATAATGTATGATGATGGGTTTATCCCGCGTGCTTTTGTACGCACGCAGAATACAATAAGGCCTTGGTGGAGGGTTATCCCAGCCTGTGGAAAACTCTGTGCGTATCTTTTCCAGCAAGGAAAACTGCGAAGTCGGATCTTTGCACATTTCAGGGTAAGCGAAACGGCCTTGCGAGGCCGCGCAAAACCTCAAGATGTGGTGGAGGAGGGTAAGGAGAGGGTAAAATTGCGTGGAACGAGGTAAGTGTGAGTGTGTACTTACATATTTGTGCAAAATTAAGGCAGCCTTGGCGATTGGCGCGATGATATGACTGAGGTAGGGTGCGATATGACATTTACCTCCCCTGCCCCCCTTGTGACGGTGCCTGAGCCCGTCCGGACCGCCCTCCAGATATTACCGGCACTTAAAGACGGTGGCGTGGAGAAAAGCGCGATTGAAATGGCTAAGTACCTCAAAGACCATGGCTGGCGCCCTTTGGTGGCCAGCGCGGGCGGCGGCAAGGTGGCCGAACTGGAGCGTTTGGGGGTGACACATATAAGAGTGCAGCTGGCGACTAAAACGCCCTGGGGAATCCTGTGGAATGCTGTGAGGATTATGCGGATTATCCGCCGTGAAGGGGTGGGAATCGTGCATGCGCGGAGCCGCGCACCGGCCTGGAGTGCATGGTTAGCGTGCCGTTGGACATGTGTGGCTTATGTGACGACGTTCCATGGTACCTACGGCCTGAGTGGCGGTTCGCTGAAACGTTTTTACAACAGTGTGATGGTGCGCGGGCGGGTTGTGATTGCCAACAGCCAGTTTATACGGACGCATATTATTGAAAACTATGGCGTTACACCCGAGCGGATTATTGTGGCTGCGCGTGGTATTGAACCGGAGGTGTGGAATCCGTCCCAATTTACCAAAACTGAGATTGCAGCTTTAAGGAACGAGTTGCGCGTTACCGAGGGTGTACCGATGCTGCTGATGGTGGGGAGGATCACCCGTTGGAAGGGGCATGACCTGATTTTGGAAGCGTTAGGACAGATTGCCGACTTGCCCTGGGTGTGGGTAGTCGCTGGCGGGATTGATAAGGATAGCGAATATGGCCAGCAGTTGCAGGCACGGGCGCTGGAATTGGGGATTGATGAGCGCATCCGGTGGTTAGGGAGCCGGAGTGATATTCCGCGTCTGCTGGCGGCAAGCCAGCTGGCGATTAGTGGTTCAACGCGGCCGGAAGCCTTTGGGCGAGTGGCGATTGAGGCTATGGCAATGGGTGTGCCCGTTGTCGCCACGGGAATTGGTGGAAGCCTTGAGACTATTATAGATGGCAAGACCGGCTGGCTAGTGCGACCGGAAAGCGAGGCCAAGCCGCAGACGGGTTTGATTTTTGGGGCGTTTAAGCCACAGGCGGTGGCGGGGATTCTGCGCAGGGCCTTGCAAGACGCCAAGCAATTGGCGACGATGGGCCATGCCGCCCGTGCGCACGTATTGAAAAGCTATACCGTTGACCAATGCTGTGCCGCTGAGCTGCTGGCGTATGAACAAACCCTGAGCCTTCATGCCGCCAACAACGAGAGATTGGATAGCCTATGAACCGCTGTATGATTGTGGTGGATGTGCAGAATTACTACCGCCCCGGCCCCGGGATGGTGGCACAGATTAACCAGTTGGCCGCCACCATGCCGACGGCAGCGACCCTGTTTGTGCACGATGAAACCGAAGTGCCGCTGGTGAAGTTCGGCCGCACCCCGCCGCAGGACAACAACGTGCTGGTTTCCGCCATGGCGATGTTCCCGAAAACCGGTTACGGCCTGCCGGCGCAGGCGATTGAATGGTTGAAGAAGCAACAGGCCGATGAGGTGCTGATTGCCGGTGGCCATACTGATGCTAATTTACTTTCCGCTGGTTTCAGCGTGTTTAATGCGGGAATCCGCCCTGCGATTTTGCCAGTGCTGTGCTTTGGTAATGACTGGTACATGCACACTGTGACCACGGGTATTTGGGAGCGCGAGATTGGCAAGGTTTACCAAAGTGCAGCGGAACTGCAGTTTGGCGGCCTGTAACCCATGCCGCGCCGATTGGCCCCTGCCCTGTTGACTGCCATCCTCCTGGCTGGATGCGGCAGCAGCTGGCTTGGTGAAGAGCGCGAATATTACATGCGGCGCGAGCTCCAGCAGCTGATTTCCCCTGGGTGGGTGCATGATGCGGGCGAGCGCATTGGCTTTGATGAGGTATGGCCAACGGCGAAGCAGCGTGAAGCGGCCAATGAAAAGCAGATTTGCATGCACCAGAACAGCCGTGAGCGCGTGATGCAGCAGGACGGCGTGAATGACAAAGTGGGTTACCGCCGCTGTGTGTTGGCGCCTTACCAGACCGATGCAGGGAGCCGGATGGGCAACCGGCCGGATGGGGTTGGGGACGTGGTGAATTAGAGCTGTTTACCATTGAGAGTTGCGGCTCTCTTTTTTATTCCAAGATGATTTAACCGCCGCCTGTCCGGAGGGACAGGCGGCGGTTGGGGTCGTTATCAGGTAGCAGGGGCTGTTTCGGGTTTCAGGTGCGGAGTCAGTGCGCCACTCGCGATGGCGCGGGCATCCGGACTGGCGGTTTCCCAGTTTTCCAGGGTTTCGGCGAGGCCGCCTTCCCTGAGCAGCATAGCGATGTTGGGGTTGGTTTCTGCCAGTTGCTGAACACGGGCGATTTCGGGTTTCTTCGTCATGGGACTGTTCCTTTCAATGAACAGGAAAGTGTTGGCGGATGTGAGGGAGGACGAGGGCACGTTCTGCGTCGGTGAGGCGATGCCAGTGACAGATCATCTGGGTGAGACGAGCGCGGAGCTCGACACCGCGGATCGTGCCTTTCTCGCAGGCGGTGAGGAAGGCGATTTCGACTTCTTCCGCGAACAGGACGAGTGGTTTGCCGGATAGGTTAACGGGCATGACTTCGGGCATGGCGGTGCTCCCTCTGGAGGTTGGAGTGATTGATTCACTCTTTCAGGTTTTAAGGCTGGGTGGGGAAAAGTTCAGGTCTCGCGTGCGGGGTGTGACAATGTTGGCCTTAGGCCAGCAGGGTCAGGGACAGGGCGAGAGTGAACTTCATTACTTTTTCAGTATGGTGAAGTGA
The DNA here is from genome assembly GCA_027489415.1 of Alphaproteobacteria bacterium. Taxonomy (GTDB): domain Bacteria; phylum Pseudomonadota; class Alphaproteobacteria; order UBA2136; family UBA6156; genus UBA6156. Next base: position 9,919 of record JAIXZU010000065.1, on the reverse strand, counting down.
AATGCCGGTTGCAAGCGTTTTTTGTGATTTTAAGTTTTGAGGTGTTGAGCCATGGCGTTTGTGGCTTCAACACGGGCAGCTTCCATGGCGGCATTGGCGCGGTGGCCACAGAGATGGATGTAGGAATAGGTGCTGGTGGGCAGGGCTTTGTGGAGGGCGTAGGCGGTTTCCGGTGGGCAGCAGAGGTCCAACCCCGCTTGAATGATAGTGATGGGGAGGTGGGCGATGGTGGGAGCTCCTTGCAGGAGTTGGTGCGGGGTGAGGAAGCAGTCGTTGATAAAGTAGTGCGCCCAGATGCGGATGGGGGTGAGGAAGAAGTCAGGGCCGTTCAGAAAGTCTTCGAGAGCGGCCATGTCAGGGTCCAGGTCCATGCTCAGAGCGTCCAGCCGTGAGACGGCGCGGGCGACGGTGTAGGCGTGGGCGTCGTCTTTTTGCAGGGCGGCGTGGAGGCGGGGGAAGATGTCTTCCGGTGAGCTGGGGTTGCCCAGGGCTTCCAGCATGGCAGCGTACTGGGCGGGGAAGAAGCGGGCGAGGCCTTCGGGGTGGGTGAACCAGTCGAGCTCCCGCCGTGTGCCGAGCCAGATAGCGCTGATGACGAGACCGAGGACCTGCCGTGGGTGGGTTTGGGCGTAGGCCAGAGCCAGTGTGCTGCCCCAGCTAGAGCCGTAGAGGACGACTTGGCCGAGGCCCAGATGGGTGCGGATGGTTTCGATGTCTTCCACCAGATGCTGCGTGGTGTTGGCCTCTAAGCTGCCGTGAGGGGTGGAGAGGCCGGCGCCGCGTTGGTCGAGTATAATAATATGATAGAGGGTGGGATCGAAGATCTGGCGGTGCTTGGGTTTGCTGCCGGAGCCGGGGCCGCCGTGGAGGACGATGACAGGAATGCCGGTGGGGTTGCCGGATTGCTCGACATACAGTGTGTGGCCGTTCCCGACGGGGAGCTGGTGGGTTGCAAAGGGGCTGATTTCGGGGAAGAGGCTCATGGGTTTCAATCGGTTAACATAAATAGTACTTGACTAGGCAGGTCAGCGGCCCTCATTATGCCTCTAACAAATCACGTTTTCCAGTTTTGTGGTACGAATATTCCGAAAACTTGGCCGTAAGGTTGTAGTTGCCGAGCAGGTTTGGAACCGTCGGTTCGTATAAGTCCCCTTTTGGGGAGAAGGCAGTCGCCGAGGTTTGGACTCATAAGGGTCAGCGAACGGTAACTTCATCTGTTATAATCCCTTCACCGGGGAAAGACAGGCCGCCACAAAGATTTTGAACCCTCGCTTCGGCGGGGGTTCTTTTCGTTTATGTAAGCTTTTGGAAAACATCCTTGATTGACGAGGGGATTGGTTGGTGGTTAGGTGCGGCACTTTTGGTCCTTTTTGAAGAGGGAGACTGACATGCCCGATACGCCTATCCCCGCCCTGAGTGCGATTCAGACGATTATCCGCGATACCGTCGACGCTGGACGCGAAGACGTGCGACGGCAGAACTGGCTGGCCCAACAGCCGCCGCTGGATAACGTTACCCAGCTGGCACTGCGCGTTGCGAATAACTTTCGTGACAAATGGACCAACGGTGCTGAGAACCTGCTGGAACAGTTGCCTGGCACGCATAAACGTGAAGACTGCCTTAAGCTCGCTGACCTGCTGCGACCGGCGCGACTGTATGTGAGCATGGTGCGGATGGAGAGTACTTCCCAAGCACCGCACCCGACCAGCCACACCGCGTGCTTTGTGCATGTGACTGACCCGGAACTGCTGATGGCGAACCTCCACACCGTGATTGTGGGAAAAACCCTGACGCTTGTGGAAACCCTGTGAGACGAACGGCGCTTCGGCGCCGTTTTTTGTTGGGTTTGAAGGTGGCTGTGGGGTTGGCATTGCGGTTTGTATGCGGTAGGTTGGGAGGCTTATAATTTTCAACATACAGGAGACTTCCCCCATGGTACGCATCACTCTTCCCGACGGCTCGGTTAAAGAGTTTGCCACTACTACCACCGGGGCGGAAGTTGCCGCCAGTATTGGTGCAGGCCTTGCCAAAGCGGCTGTGGCGATTGAGGTGAACGGGGTGGCGCAGGACCTGAGCGAGCCGATTGCGGCTGATGCAAGTGTGAAGATTGCTACTGCCAAGGATGCGTTGGGAATTGATACGTTACGCCACACGCTGGCGGCGCAAGTGCTGGCACTGGCGGTGAAGGCGCGTTACCCCGACGCTGACCTTGCGATTGGGCCGACGATTGAGAACGGATTTTACTATGACATCGCCTTTAAGAAGGCGATTTCCAGCGATGATCTGCCGCTGCTGGAAGAGGATATGCGCAAGATTATCGCCAGCGGGCGGGCGGTGGAGCGGCATTTGTATGAGCCAAACCAACTCACACGGCATTTCATGGCCACGGGTGATACCTTCAAGGCCAAGCTGATTGAAGAGATTGTGGAAAAAGGCCAGACGATTGGAGGCAAAGTTTCTGCTTACCTACAAAAGGGTAGTGAGGGTGCATGGAGCCTTGGCGGTGATTTTGTGGACCTGTGCCGCGGCCCTCATGTGCCGGATTTGGGCAAGATTACCCTCGCCTTCAAGCTGACCAACCTGGCCGGTGCCTACTGGAAGGGTGACAGCGCCAACCAGCAGCTGACGCGGATTTATTGTGTGGCGTTCGCAACCCAGAAAGAACTGGATGCGTACATGATGATGCGTGAGGAGGCGGAGAAGCGCGACCACCGCAAGCTTGGGAAAGAGCTGGGGTTGTTCCATTTGCAAGAGGAGGCACCGGGGCAGCCGTTCTGGCACCCGAAGGGCTGGAGTATCTTTTTGGAGCTGGAGCATTTCATCCGGCAGAGCCTGAAGCGCTATGACTACAAGGAAGTGAACACCCCCAAGCTGGTGAGCAAGAGCCTTTATACGCAAAGCGGCCACTGGCAGAACTACCGTGAGAACCTGTTCCTGACCTGCGACGACGTGATGCAGCCGATTGTGGAGCCTGCTGCACATGCAGGAGTTCAGAATGTTACGTTGGGTGATATGGCTGAAATTTTGCAAAAAACCCCAAATGTTCTTGGTGTTTACTCGTTAAAGCCGATGAACTGCCCGTGCCACGTGCAAGTGTTCAACCAAGGCACCAAGAGCTACCGCGATTTGCCGCTGCGCATGAGCGAGTTTGGCATGTGCATGCGCAACGAGGCCCACGGCGCCCTGCACGGCCTGATGCGCGTGACCAGCCTGACGCAGGATGATGCGCATATTTTCTGTACTCCTGCCCAGATGGAAGACGAGATTATCGCCCTGTGCAAGCTGATTGACGAGGTTTACGAGCCACTGGGCTTTAGCGGTTATACCGTGAAGCTGGCAACCCGCCCTGAGAACCGTGTGGGTGAAGACAGCCTGTGGGACGCCAGTGAAAAGGCGCTGGAAGATGCCTGCGCCAAATTAGGTATTGCGCTGGAGATTGCCCCTGGTGACGGCGCGTTTTACGGACCTAAGCTGGAATATCACCTGAAAGACGCGATTGGCCGTACATGGCAGTGCGGGACGGTGCAGGTTGACTTTAACCTACCCATCCGGATGGGGGCTCATTTCACCGACGAAACCGGTGCGCGCGTGCCGTGTGTGATGATTCACCGCGCGATTTTGGGGACACTGGAGCGTTTCATCGGGATATTGATTGAGCAGTATGAGGGGAAATTCCCGGTTTGGCTGGCGCCGGTGCAGGCGGTGGTGATTCCGATTACCGATGGCCAGAACGACTATGCCGAGCAGTTGAAGAAAGCCCTTGAAAGTGCTGACGTGCGCAATGCCACCGGCGGACTTCGCGTTGAGGTGGATATGGCGAGTGAGCGGATGCAGAAGAAGATCCTGTTCGCGCAACAGCAGAAAGTGCCTTACATGCTAGTGGTTGGTAAGCAGGAAGCGGCGGATGGCACCGTAGCCGTGCGTCTACGCGATGGAACCGACCTTGGTGCCAAACCGCTGGACTGGGTGATTTCACGAATGAAAGCTGAAGTTGAAGGCCGCAAAGACAGTGATCGTTAACCCCTGAACAGGAACACCCCGGTTTTTGACCGGGGCGTTGTGCTTTGGAGGGTTTGTCAGCTTTACTAAGGATACGTCACCATAAAAGAGTGCACCCTTAACAATAATGAGGCTTTTCATGTTTTTTCGAATTCTTTCTGTGACACTACTGGTGATTCCAGCTGCCAGCGGGCAGGAGCGCGCTGCGACGGGAAGTGTAGAAACCCAAGTGACGTGGACGGCGCTAAGGTCCCTTGTTGACCAAGCCAAGGCAAGTAGCGATGGCGCTCATGCGCGGATTGACCAGATTGGCAAATGCGGTGGCAAAGGGATGCTCTACGCCCCGACAGCAGCTGGTAAAGATGCTGATGGGTGTTTGGCTATCGGGGGGAGTAGCCCGAAGATGAAGTCCTATTCGTATTACGGTACAGGAAACTGGGGTGGTGCCGGTGAAGTGCATGCCGGCTGGCATACGTTCTGCACGCTTGCCTTCCATCATGACCGGACCAATCACTGGTTAAATATTACCTCCGGCCCTAATGCTGATGGTAAATTCTATTGGGTGGCGAGCAGGGCTTTTCCCGGAGATTCCGGGACTTCTGAACCACGCGTTTTATGTGTTGACTAGTTTCCTGCGGATTTAGGCCGTTTCGCTTACGGGGAGGTGACGGTGGGGATGGTTGGTGAGGTTTGACGGTTGTTTTAGGGGTTGTTGGCTGGTTGAGGGGATGGCTAGATTGGTTTGTTAATGTCCTTTTATCGCATTTCATACCCTACGGAGACCAGCACCATGGCTAACCGCAACGACAGACGCATCCTCCCGCGCGAGACGTTCGATACCAGTGGCATGCGCCCGCACCAGTTACGCAAACACCTGACACAGGCCGCACGCGCGGCAGCGATGAATGTGGGAGGCGTGCCGCCCAAGTCATCCTGCCTGCCAAGGCACAACTGATTTTTACACGATGGGGCCGGACAGGAATGTCCGGCCCTTCTTTTTTCAAGAATTTTAGACTGAGAAACATGGGAACCTTGCGAACGTCAGCTTGTTTTTTTGGCAGGGCGTGATAAGTAATAGATGTTATAGGCTTGGTGTTAGAGGTTAGATGACCACCTTCGCTTGCCTTTCATGATAATTAACGAGGACTACAGACTATCGGACGATTTAAGGGAACGCCGGAGCGCAACCGGCAGAATGAACACCGCATCAATAGCGACATTCGTGTACCAAATGTGCGCGTGATTGGCCCTGAGGGCGAAAACTTCGGTGTGATGACCAGCCGAGAGGCGGTATTCAAGGCACAAGGCCTCGGGCTTGACCTGATTGAGATTTCCCCCACCGCGGTACCACCGGTGTGCAAGATTGCCGATTACGGTAAGTTCCGCTTCCAAGAAGCCAAACGCAAAGCCGAAGCCAAGCGCAACCAGACGGTTGTGGAAGTGAAGGAAATGGTGTTCCGCCCAGGTACTGAAGACCACGATTACCAGATTAAACTTCGTAAAATCAAAGAGTTCCTTGCTGACGGCAACAAGGCTAAAATCAACCTGCGTTTCCGTGGCCGCGAGACGACCCACCAGGAAATTGGCGCAGCGATGCTGGACCGCCTTGTGCGCGATACGGCGGACGTTGCCAAGGTTGACTTCCGCAGCGGATTAGAAGGGCGCTTTATGACTTTGGTGCTCAGCCCAGATAAGAAAACCGCCAAAAAGGTTGAAGATGCCCCGAAAGACGCGGCACCGGCCAAGCCTGTGAATGAGGCGCTGGCGGAGTCCTTCAGTGGAGCGCTGGCAGCCAAAGCGGCTAAGGATGAGAAGGCTAAGTCTTAATCGTTATTCGGAAGAAAGGCCCCTGTGGGGGCCTTTTTGATTGTTTATGCCCCTACCCTATTTTGTGCGGCAGGTGATAAGGCCTGTGTAAGCCCCGGACGCTGGTAACGTACAGCCTGAGACTTGAGGAGAGGTGATGAGGACCTGGTGGCGGCGGTAGAGCGGCAGATAGGGACGGATACTGGCAAGCACCTTTTGGGTGGCGATAGTGGCCTGCGTTTGCGTGGCAAGTGATGTTGCTGCCATGATGTCCGTAGTGAGTGAGTCTGCTTCCGGATTGTTCAGACGCCCGCGGTTGAGGCCGACGGGGGGGATTTGCGTGCTATGGAAGGCGTGGAAGTAGAATGCGGGTTGTTGTTCGCCGGTCCAGGCCAGCATGACGGCATCAAAATTGCCTTTTTTGACGTTGTCGTAGAATGTGGCCCACTCCATGGGGCGGAGCTGGACATTGATGCCAACGGCCTGAAGCTGGGACTGGATGGCTTGGCTGACGCGCTGGGAGAAGGGGTCCGTACTGGTGAGGAGGGTTAGGCTGAAGCGGATGTTGTCCGGCCCGCGTAGGAGGCCGGCGTCGTCGAGGAGGTTTTCCGCTGTGAAGGGATCGAATGGTTCTTCCGGCGCATGCCAGGCGGCAGGATGTGTTGGGGGAAGTAAGGTTGTGGCGGGTTCGGCAAGGTTACCCAGCAAGAACTTGCGCAAGGCCGGACGGTTCAGCGCCATTGCCATGGCTTCCCGTACTTCCGGCCGCGCGAGGAAAGTATTGGAGTGATTTAATCCGATGTAGCTGTAAGACGTGCCGGGCGACGACATGACGGGGAAGCCTTGAGATTTTGCCCATTCTACCAACTGTGGGGGAAGGTCGTTGAGTACGGCGTCCACTTCGCCTTTTTTGAGTTTAAGGAGGCGGGTGGTGGCATCCGAAATGGGTGTGAAAGTCATTTTTTCCGGTATGTTAGGCTGGGTGGCGTGGAGTGTTACGGCGCCGAGGGTGTCCTGAACGTCAATGCGGTAGGGCCCTGCGCCCACGGTAGGCGATATGGGATTCGCCAGAGGAATTTCAGCGAGCTGCCCCAGAAAACCCAATGTAGGGGTTGGGAGTGTGAAAGACAGAGTTGATGATGTTAATGCTGTAACACTGACATTTTTAAGTTGCGTGAAGGGGCTCAGGGTATTCGATTGCAGTTGAGTAAACCAGTTGGCGAGGATGGGTGCAGTGATTAGTGTGCCGTCCGTGAAGGTCCTGTCTGCGGGAAGTGTACAGATGGCGTTGGTGAGCGTTGGTTGTGTGCAACCTTGTGCGACAAGGCCTACGGGTTGGTAGGTATTATTCCAGGTCAGTAAGGCGGGGTGGGTAAGTTGAAGGATACGGGCACCGGCAGCGTCCGTCGCTATGGCAGGGTTGAGAGTGCGCGGGGCGCTGGCAACGGCAATTTTCAACTCAGATAGCTGCGTTTTGCCCAAGACTTGGGCAGGTTGTGCCACCAATGCCACGCAGGGGTACGCAAAGCTGACGATTAGGGTGGCGGCGAGGTGGCGGAAGGAGAGCATGGCCCGTATGATAGCCCGAGATGACCAAGACTTCACGCGCCTTGTTGTTTTGCCTGCCTGCATGGGTAGCTTTGCTGTGCGTGACGCCCGCCCACGCCGGTATGCTGAGCTGGATGGACACCGCCTTTACCTTCCGTGAAGAACAGAAGCCGCTGGTACAACCCCGCCGTACGGCGGTACCGCCGAAGGTTGTGGTTCAGCCTTATTACCCGAACGATGAGCATGTGGCGTGGAGCAATTTTTACACCCGCACCGACCTTGAGACGCAGGATTACTTGTCGTCATCGGCCAGTAAAGTTATGCGGCCGAGTGCGCAGCAGCAGGCAGCGCGAACCCCAGCCCAAGAAGATGGTGGATGGCCAGCCATTGCCGAGCAAGCGGCAGAAAATGCACGTTATGAGGCTGAAAGCCAAGGCAACGTGATGATTGGTGAACCGGGTGAAAGCCCGATTATGGCAAATAGCGACAGTAAAGTTGGGCGCGCAACACGCATTGGCCCTGCCGTACAGGACTGGCGCAGTGAAGGCGGTGCCCGTATGGCAAGCCGCCCGGGAGACTTTGATTACAAGGCACCTGTTGGCAGCAATGCCTATGCGCAGGCTGATAGTGGTAACTTGGTGATTGGCGACGCCAACCCCACTGCTAAGAGTGGCGCAGTGACGACCTTTACGAGCACCAGTGATGACCCGCGTTATGTGGAGCAGAATGATAAGGGCCAAGTGACGAAATATAAGGTGCAGAGCGGTGATACGCTGAGCAGTATTTCCGACCAGCCTGCGATTTACGGCACCTGGAAGCTGTGGCCGTTGATTTATAGCGCCAACCGCAAGGCAATTGGTGGTAGCCCGAGCAACCTGCGCAGCCAGCAAAAGCTTGATATTCCGCGTGATTATACCGAAGAGCAGGCCCGCGAGGCCGAGCGCAAGGCCGGACGCCGCTAAAATTAAGGGCTACGGCCCTTTTTTAGGGTTTGAGAGTGGCTTTCAGCATGTGGTTTTTCGGGGGATAGGCGCGGGCGATTTCTGTGGTAAAACCCAATGATTCCAATGTATTGCGGACGCGACTGGCGACACTGTAGGTGCTGGCGGTGGCGGCCGGACGGGAATGGGTTTTGACGAGACTTAAGATGTTGAAAGTCCAGAGATCCGGATTGTTTTTGGGGGAGAAGCCGTCGAGGAACCAGCAGTCCGCCGGTTCGGGGTGGGTTGTGAGGCCGGTTGCAGCGTCCCCCACGTATAAATGCAGGGTGACATTGGGTTTGAGGCCGAGGATGTTCCAGCCGGGGTGGAGCTGGTTGTAGTGGGTGAGGAGGTCCGCCGAGAGGATTTGCAGACTGGTTGGGAAGGCGGCGTGGATTTGCTTTAATTCCTTGATATTGATGGGGTAAAGCTCATAACTGATGTAGGTAAGATGGGCGCCGGGCGGGGTGGAAGCGAGCCAGAGTTCGGTTGCTAAAAGACAGTTTAGGCCAGTGCCAAAGCCAAGTTCCGCTATACAGAAGTGGTCAATGTAAGGAAAGCGGGTGGGAAGCTGATTGCCGAGGAGATAGGTGTGGTTTTTTTCGGCGGCGCCGCCAGACCAGTAGTGCTCCGAGAAGTGGTCGCTGTAGGGGTGGTGGGGGTCCATGGCGAGGTCGTGGTTGTGAGTGGTTTTTTGGTTGGGATTGAACTCAACTATGGAAGCGCTGCAGAAATCTGTGATTGAGGGGGTAAAACCTACTCTGCATTAGTTTTTACTTTAGCATTCCTATAATATACGACAATATACGATGGAAGCATGCTAAGCCATTATGAGAGGCTCCTTAACACTAACTACAACTTTAGCGGATGCGCCCATCACTCACTGCGGTTAAATCACTTACAACATGATTGGAGGGCCTTATGAATGATTGTAACGTAGAGGGTTAGTGGTACAAGCTCCTAGGTATTAAAACCCAAACTCATTTTTCGCAAAAACCCATAGTGCTTTGATTAAGTTGCTTTAACTACTGGAAACTTTACTAGACTCCCTAAGGGTGTATTTAAGAATGCCTCATGACATGCCTTTTTGAAGGCTTCATCATCTGGGTTTGCCAGAAGGTAAGTAGCTATTGGAAACAGATCCGCCGTATGTACCAAAATTGCTATTCGGTGAGCGGCTTTTAATATCCATGTAGAAAATATTTCTTCGCGCTCATGAGGGGGTTTGTTAGTAGGGGCGCTTCCGAACAGAACGCCAGTTACATTATCTCCGTCAAGCTTCATCTCATCTGTATAGGTTGTTACAGCCATGTGAAGCTGCGTTGCCTTCCCCTTTTCAAGTGGTTTGTTAGCCTTACCCTCAATTTCTCCGATGAAATGTTGGCTTCCAATTTCAAATGCGGCATCAATTTCTGTGTCAATACCCGCAATCTTGTAAGGCTCTATAATCCTGGGCTCTATGCCCATTAATCTTAATGTAGCTCTAACCGCATCTTCCAAAGCTGAGCCCGTTCCATACAATAGCTGGTTATAAAGGGTAAGGTCATTTGCACGTTGTAGTGCAGCTTCCTTCTCAAATTGGAGCT
>JAIXZU010000057.1 GCA_027489415.1 Alphaproteobacteria bacterium | reverse complement strand
TGTGGCGGCACGTGGGCTTCTATGGATACCGTTATGAGGCGCTGGAGAAGTATGTGGCGCAGGCACCGACGCCGTTGCAAAAACAAGAGGATTTGGAACAGCTGAGAGGGTTGGAAATCGGGCTTAAGTACTATGTTCTGCCGACGGAGCATGAGCCTGTTGGGGTGGATACGCCTGCTGATTTAGAGCGTGTGAAGGGGCTTTTGAGTTAGGCCGTGCGTGGGGGCTTATGCCTTGCGGCATTTTCAGGTTTGCGTTTCATTTCACCGCGTCTTCGCTTTGCGAACCCGCGTGAAACGCAAAAAAGAATGCTAAAGCATGAGGTTATTATGCTTCCGGCGGGCCTCCCGGCGGGGGTGGGCCCCGGATAGGTAGCGGGGCCCGGCAAAAATAGGATTTTTGCCACCCACTAACCTTCCGGGGTGACACCGCCCCATAACATGTGGCTTAACAAGAAAGTTTTTAAGGATGGAAGACCTTAAAAGACCAAAATATTGGGCGAAGGCTTGTGCCGAGCTGAGTGCGCGGGATGAGGTGATGGCGGGGCTGATGGCACGCTTTCCGGATGGTATGCTCGGGACCCGCGGTGAGCCGATGGTGACGCTGATGCGCAGTGTGGTGGGGCAGCAGATTTCAGTGAGGGCGGCGGCGAGTATCTGGGCGCGTTTTGAGGCGCTGGTTGGTGTTCCGTTTACGGCGGAGCGGGTGCTGGCGTCGACGGAGGAGGAGGTGCGGGCGTGCGGGTTTTCCGGCGGAAAAGTGAAGTATGTGCGGGGGATTGCGAGTGGGTTTCTGGACGGGACCGTACACCCCGGGCTGTGGGACGGCATGGCCGATGAGGCGGTGATTGCGGAGCTGGTGAAATTACCGGGGATTGGGCGGTGGACAGCGGAGATGTTCTTGATGTTCTGTTTGATGAGGCCGGATGTGATTTCTGAGGGAGATATTGGGTTGGTTAAAGGATTCAAGAAGGAATATGGGCACCTGTATGAGGATTTTGACCCTGCTGAGAAATTAGCGATGAGCGGGCCGCATTTGAAGCTGTGGCAGAAGCGGATGATGGTGGTAGGGGAGGGGTGGAAGCCCTACAGAACGGTGGCGAGTTGGTATTTGTGGCGGAGTTTGGACCCTGAGGAAGTGGCTTATTAGATGGACTTGATTACGGTATTCTTGTTGGCCGGAATGGTTCATGCGGTGAGTTTTTACCTGCAACACCGCCAGCAAACCTATTTCAGCCACCCGCACCACTTTGCAGGGATTTACGCAGCAGGGAGTATATTTTTGATGGAAACTGCCCGTGACTTTTTGCCGCCGGAGCCGCTGGTGTGGAGCAATCTGATGGGTTTGCTATGGTTGGGGATGGTGATGGCGGCGATGTTCTATAACGGGCGCTTTCCGATACCTAAAGGCTATTTACAACGGCATGGGGCGTCCTATTTCCTCAATTTCAACCTGCCATTTGTGGTGGTGAAAACGGTTGATATTCTTTTCCAGCAGCTGTTTTTGATGGTGCTTGTAGTTTGGCTATACCGGTATTGGGGAGATATTCTGATGGTGTCTGTACTGGTTGCTGCGGTGTTCGTTGTGGCGCATGTGCCGCTGCTGATGGTGCAGAAGAGAGTTTCCCTGTTGCATTTCATAGGGGCGATGCTGTTTGTGGGGATTGTGCCGTGGGTGATTCTTGAAGTGGAAGGTGGGTTCTGGTTGCTATGCCTTGGGCACTGGGCGTTTTATGTGGTGATACGGGTGTTGATGGGTTACCGGGCGTTACGGCAGAGTACGCTCGGGGCGGATATCCGGCTGGAGGGTTAATATCAGGATTTGAGCCAGAGGGTGAGGGGGGTTGTCAAACTGAGATAATTAACGTATACAAAAAGAAGGTTTAGCCTTAGCTGCATGATGTGCGGCCCCTTTTGCGGAGACTGAGATGTCCTATACTTTGACTGGTGATACTCACAACTTGGATAATATCCTTCGGGATATAGGGATTTTACAGAAATTGGCATGTGAGGAGGTTGCACGACAAAAACTTCAAGGAAACTTCAAGAATGTTCAGCTTGGTTTAACGGGTACCCCTGAAATTTTTGAGAAACTTATTTCTTATCAGGATATTCTTAAATTCGCTGAAGTCCATGGCATTCCTAAAAGTGCTGTAACTCGCTTGTGGAATCATGTTGGATTCTATGGACTGGAGACAAGTCACGGGGCCATGGAACTCCAACGTGAATTAGTACCACTTGGAAAGTTTGCAAGCCTGAGTGAGTCGCAAGCGTTAAGAATACCCTTAGTTTCAAGGGGTACGGTTGATTTACTTGCGCGTTTTCTTGCTCACTTTGATTTAAAGTTGGGTGAAGCTAAGGAATGGTTTGAAAATCGCTATTCATAAATACGTTGAAAGGGTGGTCCTAATTATAGTGCCACCCTTTTTTAGGATTTTAGCCAAGCGGTTAGGGGGGTGTAGAGGCGTTCCTTGGCGCGGCGGCCGCAGACGAGGCCGACGTGGCCGGTGTCGGACATCACTACCTGTGCGCCTTTGGTTTGGGCGAGGAAGGGGAGGCTGGAGGCGGTGGGGACGAGGATGTCGTTTTGCGTGATGCAAACCCAGAGCGGGCAGTTGATGTTTTGGGGGAGGATGGGGGTGCCGCCGACTTGCCACTCGCCCTTCAGGGGGGTGTTGTCTGTGTACCAGTCGATGAGCATTTCCCGCGCGATGGGGCCGTCGAGGGGGAGGCCGTCGTTCAGCCAGTCCTCAAGGGCGGTCATTTGGATGAGGCGGTTGGGGTCGGCTTCCCGGCCGTAGGCCATGAGACGGCGGATGGGCGACCAGGGGTCTAGGCTCCAGAAATAGTGGGACATGACTTCGGGGGGGATGAGTGTTTGGTGTCTGGTATCTGGTGTCTGGTTTTGTGGTGGTGTGAGCCAGGGCTCTAGGAACGGTTTGGCCAGTTGCATGTGCTGGGCGCTGGTGGTGGCGGAGAAGTCCCATGGCATCGCGGCGAGGGCGAGTTTGGTGACTGGGTGTTTGGGTGTTTGGGTATTTGAGTTGATTCGGACGGTGGCGGCGAGGGCGAGGAGCCCGCCCATGCAGTAGCCGAAGAGGGAGAGGGGGCCGAAATGAGTGTGGGCGTTTTTGAGGAGCGGTTCGAGGCCGTTGGTGATGGTGTCGGACAGGGATTGGACCGTTTCCGGTGTTGGGGTGCCCCAGTCGATGAGCAGGACGTGGAAGCCTTGAGCGCGCAGGTGTTCGGTGAGGCTGTGACCGGGGCAGAGGTCGAGGATGTAGCCTTTATTCACCATGCTGGGGATGAGGACGATGGAGGGGCCTACGCCGCCGGCGTCAAGTAGTGTGGTGCGGCCTGAGGTACTGATAACGGGATAGTCGGGGCTTGAGGGCGGAGTGGTGTTGGCGGTGTAGCGGGCGAGGCCGGCTTGGAACTCCGGCCAGTTGATGTCGGTCGGGATTTGCTCCACCTGCTGCATGAGATTCTGGAGCGTTTGTTCGAGGAGCGGGCGGTTGGTAGCAAGGAGAGCGGCGGTGCTCATCGCGGCTAAAGGATTGGCCTGACGCAGGAATGTGCCTGTTTGTTGCACGCCAGGGTTGTGGCCATGGGGATTGATGGGTTGAGCGCGGCGCCAAGTCATGGCAGGATACTACCCAAGAACACAACAAACCGCCACCTTTGTGGCAGGAGGGATGCTATGGCTACCGGAACTGAACCTGTCATCATCAAGAAATACGCCAACCGGCGTTTATATAATACTGAGACCAGTACGTATATTACCCAGTCCGACCTTGCGGGAATCATCCGCGGTGGCCAGAACGTGGAAGTGGTGGACGCCAAGACAGGTGAAGACCTGACCCGCCAGACACTGGCGCAGATCATCCTGGAAGAAGAAAGCAAGGGTGCAGCGATGCTGCCGGTGAACTTCCTGAAGCATGTCATCGGGTTTTACGATAACTCCATGCAGAGTATTTTACCCCATTACCTTGAGATGGTGATGGACGTGTTCCAGCAGAACCAGAACCGGATTCGGGATGAGACCAACAAGGCATTGGGAGGGTTTTCGCCTTTTGCGCAGTTTGCGGCGATGCAGCAGATCCAGCGTAAGCAGATTGAACAGATGCAGCAGGTGATGGGCCTATTTAACCCGTTTTTACGGGGCACTGGTGATACTGAAAAGGATGCGCGTATCCGTGAACTGCAGCAGGAAATTGAACGACTGAAGGCTAAGTAGCTGCTGATATAGCACAATAGGCCCTAAGGGGGCCTTTTTTTGGGTGCTCAAGACAATAAAACCGCCCGAGTGGGCGGTTTTATCTGAGGCGATTGGTTAGCCGACAGTGTTCGCTGCATAGCAGAGGAATACTGTACCGCCGGTTGCTTCTGACGGAGCAGTGACGTTACCGCCTGCGGTACCGTTCAGACAGGCTGAGGTGCCGTAGATAACGCGGCCGACATCGAAGCCTTCGACGCCGTCAATTGCACGGTCAGCTTCGAGAGCTTCCGAGAGGGGAACCCCTGCAAACTGGACCACCATGCGGGTGTCCGTACCGACGTTCATGCTGGCCAGGAAGCGGTTAGCCTGCTGGGTAATGATACCACCGGAACCAAAGCCGTGATAAATGGCGCTGCCGGAGAGTTTGAAGCCGGGGATCAGGTTGCGCAGGTCGCTCTGGTTAATGTTGGCGGCCCAGGTGCTGATGCCGTTGTTAGCGAGGATCTGCATGTTCTGGGTAGCGGTTGCCGTGGATGTTAGTGCCTGGTGGGGCCACACGCGCTGGCTGGAGAAGAACTGGCCGTTGGCGTCTTCAATCTGTTTCACCTGTGCACCAGCCTTGGTACCGCTGGAGCGGTTGATGAGCTGCCAGCCCACAGTGACGATGACGAGCGTGATCAGGATCGCGATGATGGCGACGATCAGAATGGTTTGGTCAATCGTATAGCCTTTGTTGGAGAGCATGCGATTGAACAAACGTGTGAACTTACTTTTCATTGTCAGGAAATTCCTTACGAGTTGTTAGCGGTTTGGTAATTATCGTATGTTACGCTGCTCCAGCGCTTCTGACAGGGGGGGGCATGCGATTGCGCCGCCGACTGTGGTTTTTGGGCCTCACCCATCATTTTAGGGCTATTTGAGAGGTGTCAGCGCCAGATGTGGGAACTGTCAGTCATTCTGGATGGATTTTGCATAAGGATCCGGAAAGAGAGATTCTTCATGAACCTTGATATGAACCAGATGCTAACGCTTGCTTATGCCCTGATGGGGTTTGTTGCCTTGGCGGGCTATATCCCGCAGATGCGCGCGTTCTGGTTCAAGCCCGAGGTATGTGCGGCAACCCCCTTGATTACATGGTGTTTGTGGAGTGCGCAGACATTTGTATTTTTCCTGTATGCGGTGATTGCCAATGGTGACCCGATGTTTGTGTTTAACTCTGGAATGTTCATGTGTGCGACGTTTGGGTGTTTGAGTTTGATTATCCGGGGTCGGAAGATTCATGCGGCCGGTGGCAAGGGCGCCTTGCCGAAGAATGTGGTGCGCTTGAAGGTTGCTTAAACGTTAGAGGTTAGACATTTGATAGGGGCCGCGGGCCCCTTTATTGTGCGGTGCGAAGGGAGGGGTTGTGTGAGGGTGACGGCTGTGGGAGTGTTCCGGCATATTTTGATAACAAGGAAATAAAACTATGGCCAAGACAGCTGGAAATGACGTGGTGATTGTGAGTGCGGTACGCACGGCAATTGGTGGATTTATGGGAACGTTGAAGGATCATTCTGCAGCGCAACTGGGGAGTATTGTGATTAAGGAAGCGTTGGAGCGTGCCAAGGTTGCGGGTAAAGATGTGAATGAAGTGATTATGGGGCAGGTGCTGACCGCCGGTGTGGGCCAAAACGCGGCGCGGCAAGCGAGCATTGCTGCCGGGTTGCCGCATGAAGTGACCGCGATTACGATTAACCGTGTGTGTGGCAGCGGGTTGCAGGCAGTAGCTTTGGCTGCAAATGCGATTAAGGCTGAAGGAACAGGTATTTACGTGGTGGGTGGGCAAGAGAACATGAGCCAGAGCGCCCACGCCGTGAAAATGCGTGAAGGCCTGAAAATGGGTGATGGTAAGCTGATGGACACGATGATTGTCGATGGGCTGTGGGATGCCTTTAATAACTATCACATGGGGATTACGGCGGAGAATGTGGCCAAGCAGTGCGGCATAACGCGTGAAGCACAGGATGCCTTTGCCGCGGAAAGCCAGCGCCGTGCCGATGCGGCGATTAAAGCCGGGAAGTTTGTGGATGAGATTGTGCCGGTGGTGATTCCGCAAAAGAAAGGTGACCCGCTGCTGTTTGCGCAGGATGAACACCCGCGCCTGAGCGATGAAGCGGCGCTCGCCAAGTTGCGCCCCGCTTTTGACAAGGAAGGGACTGTAACTGCGGGTTCCGCCAGTGGCATTAACGATGGTGCGGCGGCGCTGGTGGTGATGAGCCGTGCCGAAGCCGAGAAGCGCGGCCTACCGGTACTGGCGACCGTGGTGAGCCATGCGGTGGCCGGTGTTGACCCCGCAGTGATGGGGCTGGGGCCAGTGCCAGCTGCCACCGCTGCGTTGAAGAAAGCTGGATGGACGGTGGACGACCTTGACCTGATTGAAGCGAATGAGGCGTTTGCGGCGCAGGCTTTGGGTGTGTGCAACAGCATGAAGTTCGATGCGGCTAAAACCAACGTCAACGGCGGTGCGATTGCGCTGGGCCACCCGATTGGAGCCAGTGGTGCGCGGGTACTGGTGACCTTGCTGCATGAAATGGGCAAGCGCGATGCAAAACGCGGCCTTGCGACACTGTGCATTGGTGGGGGACAGGGGATTGCTGTGTGTGTGGAACGGTAGAAAGGCGCGGGCTAAAACGATGCCCCAGCACTTTTTGGTGAAGCTGAAATACCCTTTTGCTTGTATTTGGCGCTTCCCCAAAGCACTGGGATCATCGTTTATAGCCTCGCGAGTGCCACCCCTCGAAACGTCGCTATGCGCCGCATGATAAAGCCCGCCTTGATGGCGGGCTTTGGAATTCAGAGTGTTGTGGCAGTCGCTTCATTGGGGGTGATGCTAAGAATGCCGAGTTGGCGCTGATTCTGTAGCAGGCGCCGGTAGAAGCCTTCAGTGCCTGAGATAATCAGCGTGGGAGATCCCTCCAGTGGATTGATCACCCGGCCTTCGGGGTCGGCCTCGATGGCGTTGATGCACGGCTGCTTCATGGTTTTGTAGAGTTCAAAGAGCTTGGTGTTCCGGGTTGTCCGCTCCTTGATCTCTTTGATTTCGGCTACCTTAGCAACCATTTCGGCCGTTGAGACCATCACCAGGCTTGAAGGACCGTGCTGAATGATCTGGGCGAGGAGTTTCTGGTCTGATAGTGGAAGATGATGATCAGGCTCATTCATGTCGAGATCCTCTTCGGTGACATGGTAAAACGGGGTGTTACCCTTTGAGTAAAGACTGAAACCTTTGAGATGTAAAGATTATTTTGGAGATTCTAATAAAGGGCCAAGGGGTTGGCCTTGGGCATGGCCGCCGTGGACGGTGGTGTCCGAGGGGAGTGTGCCGAGGCGGGCGATGGCGTTCTTGTTAGCCTTGAGTTTAAGGGTATTACCGGTAAAGAGCGGACCGGTGAAAAGCAAGCCTTCGGCACCAAGGGCGAAGCAGACAATATCGGAGCCGTTCGGGCCTTCGGGAATGTAAATGGTTTGAGCCAAGGGGCCGAGGCCGACGACTTCGCCATCCGACAGGTAGCGGGCGACGGGAAGGGCGGTCTGGTTCAGAGTATTGCTGGCCAGGATTGGCGCGCCGGTACGGTGGTGGAGAATTTCGGCAGCGGCGAGTGTGAGCTCGGTGGCGGTGGTGAGGAGGATGAGGTCCGGCTTGTGGGAGCCGAGCGCGTCCGTCACCATGGCGGGGTGGATGGGGTCCAGGACTGTGCGCTGGAAGGTGTGGGCGCAAGTGAGAAGGTAGGTCGGGGTTTCCGCGTGGGGGGAGATGAGAGTGACGTGCATCATAGTGCCGATGACGCTAGGCTTAACCCCATGATATGGCAACCCCAAGACAGTGCAGTGCACAAGCTGAAAGATATGTTAAACTGGGTGCCATGGCAGATTGGCAACGCAAAGTTTGGCAGGATATCCTGGCGGTGGACGGCATTGTGCCGCCGCTGAGTGGCAGTGCCACTGGCAGTGTGCTGGTGGTAGGTGACGGATTACCCGTGGTATTTGGTGAGGGTGTTTTGGTCGTTCATAAGACCTGGGGTGAAGCGTTAGGAGATGAAACTGGTTTCGCGCGAATTGTGGTGCTGGCAGATGGGACAGTGAAAGCGGATTACCCGCTACTGCTGACGCAGATGTGGCGCAAGTTGAGGCCCGATGGTTTACTGGTGGTGGTTGCGGCACGGCCAAGCCCGTTTGGCATGCGCCGCACGGCGTGGTGGCGGGGCTTCCCCCAGTTTTACTGGAAACGTTGGTTGCGCGCCGCTAACTGGCTGGTAGCTGATAGTTTTACTGTCGGGTTCTGTGCACGATGGGCGCGCTGCGCCCCCTGGGGTGGCCCGATACGAGTGATTTTGGCGCAGAAGCGGGTGGGCGGCATGAAGATTATGGCCAAGGATGGGCAGATTAAGCCTGTTGGCGTGCCAGTTTAAGCTTACTGCACCGGGGGGAGAGGATGTGTGCTGCTTAGGAGGCTGGATGAGGTTTCCGAGGATTCCGGGGGAAGAGAGTCTAGTTTCGTGAATTGACGGTCCAGAACGCGGGTACGGGTGCCGGTGACGTCGTCAAAGGTGGACTGTGCCTCGCGGAGTTTCTTGCCGATTTTATCCATTTCCGTACTGAATTTTTCCCATTCCTTACGAATGCCGGTGAGGATTTCCATGATGCCTGCCGTTTGCTGCTGGAGCCGGAAATGCTGGGCGGCCTGATTGATCACGGCGAGGACGGCGAGGAGAGTGGTGGGAGAGGTGAGAATCGTTTTCTGGGTGAGAGCTTCGTCCAGAAGCCCTGGGGCGTTTTCGAGCAGGAAGGCATAAACCTGCTCGTTGGGGATAAAAATCAGGAGATAATCTAATGCTTGTTCGCCGTGTTCGGTGGGTGAGGAGCGGTATTCCCGGGCTGTGGTTTCGCGAAGGCGAGCGCGGGCGTCGTTGACGAATTGCCGGGCTGCTGTTGTGCGTTGGGCCTCCGTTTCCGCATTCAGGTAGGTCAGGTAGTTATCGAGGGGGAACTTGACGTCCATGTGAATCACGCGGGAGCCGGGGAGTAGGAAGGTGTAGTCGGGGCGGCCGCGGGCTCCGTCCGAGCTGGTAATTGAGCTTTGGCGGCGGTAATTCACACCGGGTTGAAGACCGGCAAGGCGGAGAACATCTTCTGCCATGCGTTCCCCCCACTGGCCACGGGTACGGGAATTCGTGAGGGCTGATTTGAGGTCTGCTGTCGTTGTTTGCAGGGATTTGAGTTGTTCGCCTGTTGCACCAATTTGTTGCTGGAGCGAGGTGAAAGATGCGTGGCGTGTTTTCTCGATATCCGTGACCAGTGTCGTGACTTTTTCGAGTTTGCTGGTGACTTCGGTCTGGATGGTGGAGAGGCGTTGCTCGATGAGGTTTTTCTTGCCGGTGAGATCGGCGTCCGAGGCTTGCCGGGCCTGGGCGAGTTTTTCGTTGGCGAGTTCCAGAAACTGGCGGTTATTAGCTTGCAGGGCCTGCGCGGCTAAGGCGTTGAAGGTGTCCTGAATATGGTTTGGTAGGACAGATTTTTGGCGCCGGAGCAGGACGTAACAGATTGCCCCGCCGCTAATGAGGCCAAGCAGGAATGTGAAGGCGGCGAGGAGTATATTCATGAGGCTATAGTACCCAAAAAAGCCCCGGCAGGGGCTTTTTTGTAGAAGCACCTAGTATTTGACGCTGCAACCGTAGGCCTTGGTTTGCGGGTTGCTGACGGGCTTGCCGGTGAGGACCTCATTCACGGCTTTGGTAACATAGTTTTCGGCTTTGGCAATGTCCTCCGCTGCAAAGCTGGGAATGCTGTCGATGGCGCCCATGTAGACAAGTTTGCCGGTGGCATCCAACACGTACATGTGGGGAGTGGTTTCAGCTCCGAAGGCTTTACCGAGGCGGCCGTCGGAATCCAGCGCCGTGAAGGTGCCCTTGAAACCGGTCTTGGCCACTTCAGCAGACGCTGTTTTAGGGTCCAAGTAGCCTTGTTTGCCGGGCGCACTACTGTTGACGGTTATCCAAGCCACACCTTTTGCTGAGGTAGAAGCTTGCAAGCTTTGCATGTTACCGCCTGAGTAATGTTTCTTGACGAAGGGACAGCCGGGGTTGGTCCATTCCAGTACAACAGGTTTTCCCCGAAATTCCGACATGGTGCGGACTTTACCGTTTTGATCGGTGAGGGTGAGGCTCTCGGGGATGGTGCTACCAAGTTTGTAGGGTGTGGCATCCGCATAGGTTGCGGATGAGGCCATAAGAGTTACCGCGAGCGTGCAGGCTGTTGTGAAAGTCGTGAGATTCATCATGTTGTTTTTCCCCCTGTAATGATTTGTAGTCAGCTTAGCGATATGTGGTCCCTTGAGCAAGTGCAGAACGGTTATTTGATTATCGTTTGCGGCTGGAACGCAGCGGTGTATAAACCGTTACTAGTAGATGAAAGCCCGCAGCCCTATGAAACGTTCCCAACACCCCCTGCGAAAAGTGGCGCTGGTGATTATCAACGGACGGGCCCGCCACGGAGGACGTGATGCCGATATTGTGGAAGATGTGCTCAGTGCCTATGGCATTCAGTGTAAGCTAGTGCAGCTGCGCAAGGGACAGGACGCCAGTGCTGTCATTGACCAATACCACAGTGAAGTTGACCGAGTGGTAATAGGAGGGGGGGATGGTACACTTAATGCCGCAGCGCGCGGTTTGATTGCCCATGATCTTCCGTTGGGGATCATCCCCATGGGTACGGCGAATGACATGGCCCGTACACTGGGTTTACCGACAGATATTGCTGCAGCGGCGGAAGTGATTGCACGCGGGCATACGCGAATCATTGACCTAGGAGACGTGAATGGTTTCCCGTTCTTTAATGTGGCCAGTGTAGGCTTTAGTGCCGATTTAGCGCAGAACCTGACGCGCGAAGCTAAACGTAAATGGGGCGTGTTGGGCTATGCCCTCACGGCGATTAAGGTGCTATGGCGTAATAAGCCTTTTCGGGCAACGCTGGCTTATGATGGTAAAGAGGATTATGTGCGTACCGTGCAAGTGGCTGTTGGTAATGGCCACTATTATGGTGGAGGGATGAAAGTTGCTGCCGATGCACGGCCTGATGACATGATGCTGGATGTTTACAGCCTTGAAGTAAACCACTGGCTGGAGCTTCCCGCAATGTTGCCATTATTACGGAATGGCACACATGCGGCGTGGCCTACTGTGAGGGGATTGAGAGTGGCTGAATTTGAGCTGAGAACGCGAAAGCCCATGCCTGTTAATGCGGACGGTGAGATTGTGACGCAGACACCGGCATTGTTTAAGGTGCGGCCGAAAGCTGTGCGGGTGTTTGTTCAGAAATAGGTGTTTGAACTTAAAAAAGCAGCCTTTGGGCTGCTTTTTTGAAACTGGTGGGCGATACAAGGTTCGAACTTGTGACCCCTACAATGTCAATGTAGTGCTCTACCACTGAGCTAATCACCCGAAGAAACGCGCAATGCGGTTTCAACACCACGGCTTATCGCTGATGATGGGCGGGGCGTCAAGTCAGATTTTCAAGGTGGATAGTAAGGGCAGGAAATCATCCCAATGAACAAAGGTGGCGTGCGCGCCTGCAGCTAACAGTGCTTCTGCATCCTTTTCAGGGTGGCGGTTGAGGCCAGTGTAGGCGAGGCAGGTGAAGCCTGCGGCGACGGCTGCTGTGACGCCTACAGGGGTGTCCTCAACTGCGATGCTGTACTTTGGTTTGGCGCGGTAGAAGGCTGCGGCTTGTAGATAGACGTCCGGCGCTGGTTTGGCTTTACCAAGTCCATCGTTGCCTGTGGCTGAAAATATATGGCCATCAAACATGGATGGTAAGTTCATGCCCGCACTATGTTGGCCGGTTATATGGGTAAGTGTGAGCTGGATGCGTTCCGGCTGGCTGTTTGAGCAGATGCAGAGTTGCTGGCCCTGAATAACCAGATTTTTGACCGCTTGCAGCATACCGGGAGCCGGGTTTACGCCTTGGGCAAACATGGTGGGAACCATTGCGGCGCGGCGTGTTAAATAATCATTAAGATTTAAAGTTTTACCGAATTGTTGTTCTATTGCTGTCATTAAGGGTTGTCCGGCAAGACCGTGGAGGTTCTCGTACCAGTACTCCAATGTGATGGGGACCCCAAAATGGTCCCGCAATGTGGTGACGGCTGAGGGGAGTGAGAGAGATTCGGTGTCGGCGAGAGTGCCGTCGAGATCAAAGGCGATGAGTTGGAGTTTTTTCGGCAGGGCAGGTGTTTTCATGGGTTATTTGTAGCAGTGAATAAGGGGGATGTCAGGCATAATGTCACCCTCACAAAGGTGTTGCGCTGCATGATGAAACGCAGGTGTGAGGGGTGTTAGGAAATGTTTGACATGTTGTCTCGCGGTGCAGCAAGTGAATGAGTCCAGATATTTAGTGTTTTAATTTGGATAAAGTTGCTGATATTACAGGTAAATATCGCGTTGCAGCATGGTGTGGGCCTCTATAAGGATATGAAGGAACCTAACCATGACACACACACATACCCGCACCCTGACCCGCAGCAATAAAATTTGGCTGAGTGCCCTTGCTGCGATGACAATTTTGAGCAGCTGCGCTGTTTTACCGAGTGCTACGACCAATACGAAGAGTAAATGGTCCAGCTACGATGAGGCACATAAAGCCTTTAACAACGTGGTGCTTGACCAGACAACGGAAAACGACTTGAAACATAAGGGTTTTACGCCGGATGGCAATGCGAACGTGCGCATCCTGAACTACGTTGATGTTGCTAACCTTTTTGGCTCCGCCTTCCGTCCGGAAGACCTGCCGATTGGCGTGAAAACGTGTGTGACAGCGCAGGATAGTTGTGTGGCTTATGTTGTTGGGGTGAGAAGTATCAAGAATAAGCGTGGTGGAAACATACCGGCTGACCTATTTGGCTTTAGAAAACATACAGATATCTCTGGTTGGGAGTTTCAGGCGACGCTGGTTTTAGTGGATGGCAAGGTGGTGTATAAACTGTGGAACGGTACACCCGAGATAGCCAGCAGTGAGAGCCAAAAAACCCCGCTCGGGCCGATGCAGAACCTGTCCGGGATCATCCCCAAGCCTGGTTTCTAGGTAACCCCTGAAAAGCGCCGTGACGGCGCTTTTTTGTGGTTTTAGAGACGTGATGGAAAGTATGTGGTCAACCATGGACAATGACCGTGGCACATTGGCTGTGGGAGCCGATTTTTACTTTCCCTGATGGGAAGATGTAAGGAACATGGGCGGGAGGTGAATGGCCCTCCCAGCTTGAAGGGGGTTTCTTTTTGTGGAGAGGACTTGAAGATACGGGGGTTTTGTTGTATACATAGTGTGGTTTCATTTTTTAAACCGTTTCGATGTATCCGTGCCCTGTGGGTGGCGGATGTAACCTGAGGAGAGAACCATGCCGGAGATTGGTGATGGGGATATCAGTGACTTGGCGCATGAGAATGCGGGTTTAGCCCGTAAGGGTGAAGGCTTTGACTACCGGAAATTGCCGGTGGGGCCGCGTGACCCGCGCCAGATACGCCTCAAGGCGTTTATCCGGGCGCATATTGGTGACAGCCCTGCTTACCGCAGGGAGATAAGCCAGAGGGTCGGGTTTGATGTGACTGCCGGTATTTTGAATGGCTTTGCGGCCTTCAATGACAAACAGCGTGAGAAGATCCGGCTGGTTATGCCGTTTTCCGACGCGTTGTGGGAAGGGCAGGAAGACATGTTCGGCCGGACTATCGGCCTCGGGGAGCCTATCTGCCCGCGGTTTTTCGTGAAAGGGGACGCTGATGTGGCCCTGCGTTTACATGAATTGCTGCGGCGCTGCCCCGAGCCGGTAACGGCGGAAGACCTGCTGATGACACTGTGCCCGAAGGCCGTGGCGACCGAAGAGGACGCCCTGGAAATACTGGCCGGTGAGAAGCCGCTGGGGCTGTGGCCCCTGCAAGCCCTGCTGAAAGCCTGTGCGGCCAAAGGCATGGCAGTGCCCAGTGTACTGGGCCTATTGCGTGGCGATGAGCCGAAGACTGAGCTTTCCCCTGAAATTGTAACGGAGGCAACCGTGACCAAACGCAGCGAAAATGACCTTATTCTGGAGGCTTTGCAGGCCTATTGTGGCCGGTATCAGCCGAACTGGAAGGATATGGAGTTTGAGGCGAATGTGCCGAAGCTCTATGACCGCACCTGCCAACGGGAGATTTTTTCGGCACCCGAGCGCAGCCAATTGAAGCTGGCACTGGGGTTGACGGAGGGTTTCCTGTTCAAGGGGACGCAGGACCTGATCGGGACGCCGCTCCGGCCGGGAATGCCGGTGGTGCCACGCTTTTTTGTTCACGGCGACCATGCCGTGGCCAAACGGCTGGCGTCCGTCCTGGTGTTGCTGGCACCCGAGATACGCGCAGCGGACACGCTGATGAGTATTTTGGGAGGGGAGGCAACGGATTTGCGCCATGCGGAAGTGATTCTGCTGGGCAATACCAGCCTTTCCCGCCGTGGACTGGCCAAGGTGATTGCCCAGTGGAACGGCCGCGTGCCCGACCATGAACTGGCCGAGCGCTACCTGTTTGAAGACGGGATGGTGCCGAAGACCGTGCGGTTTGCGAAAACCGTGCCGGACTTGCTGAAGCCGCAACCTGCGGTGACGGTGGCCCAGCCGAACCTGACACCGGTGACAGCGAATGCCCCCGTGACGGCGACGCCTGACAAGGCGGACGTGGTGACGGCGGCGGAGGTTCCGGCAACGGGGCCTGCGCTTGAGGATGCGCCTGAGGATGCGACGAAGGCTCCGGCCGGCGTGGCGCCCGAGGGCAAGGCCGAGTTGCCGCCGATGCAGGGTGACCTGCTGGAGCTGCTGGCGGAGTATGCCGACAGCAACCGCGAGGTGTTCAACAAGCTGGTAAAACAGTTGTTCGTTAAGCAGGGCCTGGCTGTGCTGGCGTTCGGCCGTGAGCTGGTGAGGGCCGGGGCAGCCCAGAAGGAGAATACCGCCAACAATTTGATGGCGGGGAATTCCTACTGGGACAAGCTGCGGGTACGTACCATGCTGGCGATGCTGAAGGTGACGCCGAAGGCGTTTTACGAGGCATTGGCAGATGGCGGCGTGCAGCTGGATGCGGCCAAGGTGACGACGGAAACTGTGGCGACACAGGAGCAGCCGGCCCAAGCTCAGGCTCAGCCGGAGGTTAACCCTGCGGTGCAGGATACGTTGCCGACCGAAGAGAGCATTATGATGGAAACGTTGGTGACCTTTGCCACCAATAACCGCGTAACGTTCAATTCGCTGGTGATGGAGATGCTGAACCAAGCAGGGCACACCATCCAAACCTATGGTGTGGCCTTGGTTAACCTTGGCCATGCCAACCACCCGGGAACTGGCAGAAATATTCTGGCAGGAAAGTCCTTCTGGGATGAGGCCAGACTGAGCGTTCTGATGCAAGTGCTGAAGATGACGCCTGACGTTTTCTTCACCACCCTGAAGGCGCTTGGCACACCGAAAGCCAAGGCAACGGAGACGACGGAGACTGTGGATTCGCAGGAACCGCCGCTGGCCCCGCCGGCTGAGCCCGAGGTGACGGCTGACGCTGTGACGGCAGATGAGGAGGTGACGGTGGAGGATTCCTCTGCCGCAGCTGAACCTGATGCCACCGAGGAGGACGCGACCGAGGCGCAAGCCGACGCCGCTGCCGACGAGGTGGTGGACGGCGTGGCCGAGGATGATGCCGACCGGCAACCGGAGGTGAAGCTGCCTGTGCAACAGGTGGCCGAGCCCGAGGTTGAAGAAGCCGCCGAGACCATGGTGGACGCCGAGCCTGAGGTTCAGGTTCCGGCCCAAGCCGAGGTTGCCGTTGCCCCCGTGGTGGCGGTGACGGAGGTACAGGCCCGGAGCAGTGTGACCGACGACATGGTGAAACTGGTGAACCGCCTGCTGGCGGAACACCTTTCCGCCCTGCCGGAGGACGAACAGCGACGGCGCCTTGCCGAAGTGATGCGGGTGCTGTGCGCCTGATATGCGACTGAAGCCGGCCTTCCCCCTTGTGGGGAAGGCCGGTTTTTTCATGCAGAATATCCTTTGCGAACGCGAGGTGGTGCCGTATGAGGGAAGCCATGGAATTTGTACTACACAGCATTGAAGAGCTGCAGCGGCTGGTGGATGAGCTGGCCCACGGCGGACGCCCCACCCATAACGAGGTGATGGAAGATGTGGCGCAGTTTCTCGGCCGGATTGAGAGCTTTGTTGTGAATGAAGGGATTGAAAACGAGGATTACCTGCGCGGGAAGTTGATGGAGGTTGAGTCGTACATCCGTTACCTGACCAGAGGGGGCGAGGAGCTGGATGCCAGCCGCTACCAGCAGCTGGCGCATAACGGGCTGAATGTCATTTATCGGAACATTAAAAACCCGGTGCGGGGTGAGTACGAGGACGCGGGCGAATAAGATTCCGGTGGGGGCGCACGCCCTGCGGCGGCGATTTTCGGCAACGGTGCTTCCGGCATTGCGGGGGAGGGGAGTGGCCAGTGCCCTATAGCGGTGCTAAGAATGTCCTGTTCCATAACAAGAGATTATCATGCACTTTCATACCGGCCCCGATGCAAGCATTGAATTCCAACAGCGGTTGCGCTTCCTGAAAAATTCCCGCCTGTACTGGTGTGCGGTAACTGTTGCATGGCGTGGTGCCGAGCTGCCGCGCTGGGCCCAAGACACCACCCTGATGGCGCTGATGCGCGACCGCCTGCTAAAAGCCCTGGCGACTGAAGAAGATAAAGTATGGCTGCTGCTGTTGCCCTCCGGTGATGTGATCGTGCTCGGTGAAACCCTGAGCAACGCCGCCTACCAGCGTGTGAGCATGGCGTTGCAAGCCTTGCTGGCGGAGCTGGCGATTCCCCCCAGTGACTGGGAGTGCCGCAGCTACGATTTGAGTGTGGACTGGGACGCCTTTATGACCGCCTGCCGCGACATGTACAGCCGCACCGCCGCCATGACCGAAAAAGTGCAGGCGGCCGAGCGCGAGGCGTTACTGCGGCGCCTTGCTGCCGAGTTGAAGGCGGCGAGCGGGATGATTGCGGGGCGGGTGGCCAAGCCTGCCAAGCTCAATTTGCTGTTCGTCGATGATGAGCCGACGATCCGGCAGTTGCTCAACACCTTGATGGCGGAGAGTGGGCATACGCTGAGTTTCGCCGCAACGGGCAAAGAGGCGATTGAGGCATACATCCGGAAGCCGCCGCATATTGTGTTTTTGGATATTAAATTGCCGGATATCAGTGGTTTAGATGTTCTTGAGCTGATTGCAACGCATGACAAGAGTGCCCATGCGGTGATGCTGACCAGTGGGGCGGCGCAGGAGCAGGTTAAGACCGCCTTGCAACAGGGGGTGAAGGGCTATGTGGTGAAACCCTTCAGCCGCCAGAAGCTGAATGACTGCCTTGACCGCTATTATGCTGGATAGGGGCTGGGTGGTCGGATTGTTGGACAATTATCCTGCTGAATGAGTGGCTTGTGCGGAGCGGGCTTCGCGGTAAGATGTTCCCCAAATGCTTGCGAAGGCGAGTGACGCTAAGAAAAAGAAGGGCTGGTTTATGGCTGTTGCGACGTCCGGGGGATTGCCCCTGAAAACCCTGTGGGTGCTGCTGTTGACTGGTAAGGCGTTGATCATGCTGATGGTGTGGCAGGCGTGGGTGGGCGTGCAGCAGATGGAGGAGGCGAATATCCGGCAGGAGCGCATGCTGGAGATGAAAGGGCATGTGCTTTACCACGCGGAACAGGTGAAAAACCGTGCGCAGCATTACACGCGGACGGTACAGCCGATGTGGCTGGAGCGTTATGAGGCAGCCAAACAAGAACTGGCGGATGATGTGGCTGCGATTACGCGGATGGCGCCGGAGGAGCTGGCGGTGCTGGGGAATGACATTATGGCCAAGCGGGCCAAGCTTGCCGAGATTGAGGAACAGAGTTTTGCGCTGGCCCGGCAAAATGCCGTTCAAGAGGGGTTGAGCCTGCTGAATGGAATGGAATACCTGGCGGTCAGTGAGGCCAGTACCCGTGACCTTGACCAGTTGAGTGCCAAGCTGACCGTGCTGAATGAAGCGATTGAGGAAGAGTGGCGGCAGGGGATTATCTGGCGCAGTTGCATGGTGGCAGTGGTGCTGGTGTTGTTGGGGGCGGTGTGGGTGTTTTGTCTGCGCTTGCTGGTGGGCTGGCGGCGGCGGCTGCTGGCGGAAGTGGACCAGCGCGTGAAGGCCGAGAGCCAGCTTTCGGCGCAGGGGCATATTCTGCATGAGATTATCGAACACCTGCCGATGGGGTTGTTCGTGAAAAACGTGCGCGAGAACTACCGCTGGGACATGTGGAATAAAAAGGCGGAAGAGTTGTTCGGGCTACGGGCGGAGAATGTGCTGGGAACGAGTGATTTTGCGCATTTCCCCGAGCATGAGGCGGCGTTCTTCCGGCAGACCGATGAGCGCGTGATGCGCGAGGGTAAAGTGATTGAGATTGATGAGGAAGAGGTGACCACACCCGCGCGCGGAACGTGGTTGGCGCACACGATTAAAGTGCCGATTTATGACGAAGATGGCAAGCCGAGCCTGCTATTGGGGTTGATTGAAGACATTACCGCCCGCAAGCAGCAGGCGGATGCGAAATTACAGGCCTATGCGACCGAGCTGGAGGTGAAGAACAGCGAGCTTGAGGCCTCCCGCAGCCAGGCTGAGGCGGCGGACCGTGCGAAGACGCAGTTCCTTGCGACGATGAGCCATGAAATTAGAACCCCGCTCAATGGTGTGCTGGGGACGGCGGACTTATTGAGCCGCACGGTGCTTTCCGGCCAGCAGGATGATTATGTGCGCACCATCAGGAAGTCCGGCGAGACGTTGCTGTACGTGATTAACGATATTTTAGACCTGACCAAGCTTGAAGCGAACCAGCTGGGGCTGGAGACGATTGCGTTTGATTTCAGCCGCACGATTGAGGACGTGATTGATATTCACAGCGCCAACGCGAGCCAGAAGGAGCTGGAGCTGCTGCTGCGCTACGCGCCGGGGACGCCGGAGCGGATTTACGGCGACCCCGGGCGGTTGCGGCAGATTTTGAACAACCTCATCAGCAACGCGATCAAGTTCACCGAGACCGGCCATATTCTGGTGAGTGTGGAGGAAGAGGCCGCGCCGCAGGTGGAGGGACATACGTGTTTGAAGATTGCGGTGCAGGATACCGGGATTGGGATTGACCAGAGCAACCTGCAAAGCATTTTCGAGAGGTTTACGCAGGCGGAGGCCTCCACCACCCGTAAATACGGCGGAACCGGTTTAGGGCTGGCCATATGCAAGCAGCTGGTGGAGCTGATGGGGGGGCAGATTGGCATTGAGAGCGAGCAGGGGCGTGGTAGCACCTTCTGGTTCACGTTACCGACGACGGTGGACATGACGCCGGTGCAGCCGCTGGAAATAGCCGACCTGACCGGCAAGCAGGTGCTGGTGGTGGATGACAACCCTGTGAACGTGTCCATTCTGGAAGAGTTGCTGGCGTACTGGGGCGCGAGTGCTCGGAGCTTTGCCTCCGGCGAGGAGGTGCTGAACTGGCTTTCCGGCCCCGAGGCGGTGCCGTTTGACATTGCGGTGATTGACCATGACATGCCGGAGATGAGTGGCGGCGACCTGGGCGAGAACCTGCGTTACCACCCGTTGACCGCGACGATGCCGATGATGGTGTTTTCATCCCGCGGGATGCGCGGCGATGCGACGTATTTCCAGGACAAGGGGTTTAACGGCTACCTTGTGAAGCCTTCCCGCCCCGAAGAAGTGCGGACGATGCTGGCGGCGCTGCTGGCCCAGCCCGAGCAGGAGCGGATTTTAACGCGCCACACCATTCAGGAACAGGGTAACTTTGACCCTGATGCGCCGATGGCCTTTAGCATGAACGTGCTGGTGGCCGAGGACGACATGGTGAACCAGAAAGTGGTGCGCCAGATGCTGGAAGAGCTGGGGTGCGAGGTTTCCGTGGCGGCCAGCGGCAAGGTTGCGGTGGATGTGTTTAAAATGGGCAAGTTCGATTTGGTGCTGATGGATATGCAGATGCCGGAAATGGACGGCCCCGAAGCGGCCGAGCTGATGCGGACCTGGGAGGCCGAGAACGCGGCGGAACGCACGCCGATTGTGGCGCTGACCGCCAACGCCATGGCCGAGCACCGCACCCGCTGCCTTGCGGCCGGCATGGATGATTACATGACCAAGCCGCTGAACCGCGCGAAGCTGGTGGCGCAGCTGAACGTATGGAACAAGCAGGGCGCCGTGGTGGCTGATACGGGGCCTGCGCCGATGAGTGACGAGATGCGGGCCGAATTGCATTCGACCTTCGTGCAGAGTGCGAAAGAATGCATGGACGAGCTGGAAGCGGCGGCGATGTTTGACGACACCGAGCGCTGGAGCCGCGCCGCCCACCGCCTGAAAGGGGCCAGCGGGGCGATGGGCTTCATGGTGCTGCACGGGCTGTGCGCCAAGGCCGAGAAGAACACTGATAACCGGGACAAAGACGAGATGTTTGCGGAGATTGCGGCGGAGTTGGTGATTGTGAATGGGTAGGGGGTGTTTCTGAACCGACACAATGGTTTATGGGATTGTGGGAGTGTCAGGTACGGTTTCGCTTCGGTATGATATAAGGGGTTATGAAAATTATCTCGTTCTCCCTGACGGCGGCCCTGCTTGGCGTTCCTTTCACCCTTGCCGCGCAGGAGCGTGCGGCAGGAGGTGCGACCGATGTGCAGATGACATGGAGTGCTTTGAAAAACATTGCCGACAGCGCCAACGCCAAAGCGGATGGCGCGCTGGCACTGGCCACCGCGATTAAGGAATGTGGTATGAAGGGCATGATTTACGCGCCGGGGACGACCGGTGTTGATGCGACTGGGTGTGTGGCGGTCAAGACGGGGACCCGTAATGGGACTAACATAAGCCACTCCGGCGCGGCCCGAACCTATACGCTTGCTAAACCTAGTGGTACGGATGTGCAGATTAGTTGTTCCGCCAGTGCTACGACCGGTAGCCGGGGTGGGCAGGGTGCGCGGGCTTCTGCAGCGGTCTCGGCGCGCATGCAAACGACTTCAGGATGGACAACCCTTATCAATGATTCTGACAGTTGCCATGCGTATGGGGATTCCAGCGGGTGCAGTGTATCAGCTTCCGGGACGTATCGTTTTTATGAGAAAAACGGCCAGCTTTACCGCTACAGCAGCGCGGTATCCGGTGCTAGTGGTGTGATTGTAATGGGAGAGTCCAGCTTGATGCCCGTGGCGAGATGGACAGGTAGAATTGAGTTAAGTTCCAATAATGGTAGTTGCAGCGTTGTGCAGGGGCTTTAAGCAATTAGGCCAATACGGACATTTTGGAGACGGATACGGGAAACGTAGTACGCCTTATTCATAGCCCCGCAGGGCAAAGACTGGAGCGGGATACGGGAAACGCAGTACCCCGTATTCATTAGCCCCGCAGGGTAAAGACTGGAGCGGGATACGGGAATCGGACCCGTGCCTGAAGCTTGGGAAGCTTCCGTTCTACCATTGAACTAATCCCGCAGTGGCTCTTCTTTAAGGAAAAATTCTCGGTTCGGCAAGAGGGCTGCGCGTTTGCGCGTTCTGGAACAAGCGCAGCGGTGGTGCGTTAGGCTTGCAGAGGTTCCGATAGGGGAACCATCATCACAACAAAGGGACTGAAATTATGATTGGTGTTGGTATTCTTGGGGCGATTATCGTGGGCCTGCTGGCCGGATGGATTGCCGAAAACCTGATGGGTGGCAACTACGGGTTGCTGACTAGTTTGGTGGTTGGTTTGATCGGGGCGCTGATCGGGCCGGTGATTCTGGGGTCTCTCGGGCTAATGCCGTCGAGCGGTGGGTTTTTGCCGAGCTTGGCGGTGAGTACTGTTGGAGCCATTGTTTTTCTGTTTGTTTTGCGTTTATTCCAAGGGAAGGTGGCGGTTTAGGTGATTGCCGATATGAATGCAGGGGCCGGAGTGGCCCCTTTTTTGTTTCTTGAATTTGAGAATGGGGCTCCGTTTTACAGGAAGTGCCTGTGAGAGGTAAGGGTGGTGCCTGGTCGGAGATTTCCTACAAAAAACGGGGGCCCTACCCCGTTTGTTTTGTGGAAATCTGGCCGCAAGGCACGGTGTCCCAGCCTTGGGGTGGATTTCCGGAAGCAGGGTATAGGCCTGACCTTAAAAAAGGCCCCGGTTGGGGCCTTTTTTGTTGGGTTGGAGGCTACAGGCTTTCGAGGTAGCGGTTGGCGTCCAGCGCGGCCATGCAACCCATGCCGGCGGCGGTGACCGCTTGGCGGTAGATGCTGTCGGCGACGTCCCCCGCGACATACACACCGGGGAGTGGTTGGCCCATGTGGGTGGGGAGCACCGTGCCGGGGAGGCGGGTGAGGTAGCCGGTTTCGTCCATGTCCAGTTGCCCCTTGAAGAGGCTGGTGTTCGGCTGGTGGCCGATGGCGATGAAGACGCCGTGGACGGGGAGTTCGGAAAGAGTGCCGTCCGTGGTGCTTTTGAGGCGCAGCCCGGTGACGCCGCCGGTGATGGGGTGGGGGTCGCCGAGGATTTCATCGACGGCGGAGTTCCAGATGACGCTGATTTTCTCGTGGTTCAGGACGCGGTTCTGGAGGACTTTTTCGCCGCGGAAGCTATCCCGCCGGTGGATGAGGGTGACGTGCTTCGCGATATTGGCGAGGTAGAGGGCTTCTTCCAGCGCCGAGTTGCCGCCGCCGATGACGGCGACGTTGCGGTTCCGGTAGAAGGCGCCGTCGCAGGTGGCGCAGGCGGAGACGCCTTTGCCGTTGTAGGTTTTTTCGGATTCCAGACCCAGCCATTTGGCAGAAGCGCCGGTGGCGATGATCAGGGCGTCGGCGCTGTAGACGGTGCCGTTCATGCCGGTGAGGGTTTTGGCGGTGAGGTCGGCGGCCATGATGTGGTCCGCAACCACTTCCACGCCGCAGTGTTTGGCTTGGGCTTCCATTTGCTCCATCAGCCATGGGCCTTGGACGGCTTCGGCGAAGCCGGGGTAGTTTTCGACGTCCGTCGTGATCGTGAGCTGGCCGCCGGGCTGGTTGCCGCGGATAAGTGTCGTTTTGATACCGGCACGGGCGGCATAAATGGCGGCGGTGCAGCCGGCAGCGCCGGAGCCGAGGACGAGGAGAGTGTGTTGCTTCATGAGGGTTTTGTATCGCTTTGTGTTTGGCGTGTCGAGTGGTGCGTTGGGTGGGTCAGGTGGAGATTTTTTTGATGACTTCGACCATTTCGGGGCGGTGGAAGGGGAAGTCCGTGATTTCGGACAGGCTGACCCAGATGGCGCGCTGGTGCTCGTTGGAGAGTTTCAGCGCCGGTTTGCTGCCGGCAATGCTGGCGCGGTAGAAAATACCCAGTTTTTTGCTGTTGCGGTTGGTCCAGCGGGCGACACCGCAGGGGCCGAGCAGGGTAGCGGGCAGGCCGGTTTCTTCGGTGATTTCGCGCAGCAGGCCCTCGCCGGGTTCGTCCGACGGTTCCAGCTTCCCGCCGGGGAGGGTCCAGGTATTGGCAGCGGCGGCGTCGTACTCCTTGGGGAGTTGGAGGATCAGGATGTTGTTGTCGGCATCGGTGAGGATGGCGTACTGGCGGACATCGTAGAACCAGCGCGACTTGGCGACGGGCGCGCCACTACGCCCGCGGCCCCTCTGGGTGCGGTTATTGCGTTTGGCCGGAGGCGATTTGGCTTCGGAGGCGGTGGCTCCAGCCTTTCCCTCGGCGGGTTTGGGGCCCGATTTATGGGCCGGGCGCGGTTTGCGGCGCCGGTAGTGACTGTTCATGGTATGCACACTACGGTGGATTGCTTCTTTGAGCAAGGCGCGGACTAAAACGGCCATCTGAAAATTTTTGGCGCAGCTTATGTACGCTCGTACACCGCGCTACGCCAAAAAATTCCAGAGTGACCGTTTATAGCCTCGCGCGTGCAGGCCCACGAGACGTCGCTGCGCGCCGGTATGGGGCTTGACGTAGTGGTTTGGTTGGGGCAGGGAGGAGGTGGCTCCGACAAGGCGCTCAAAACTCCATCAGGCCGGAAACGGAGCAGTGGTATGAGCTACCCTTGGGTGGGGCCACTTTTTGTTGTTATTGGATACATTTTCATGTATTTATGGGTTATCTGAAGCGCCCCTGGGGGCAGTTGGAGGACTACCTATGACGTTTACCTTACATAATGAGGCCCGGGTTGAGCTGATGCTTTACTGGGCCGTGCATGTACCTGCTGATGAGTGGATTGCGAAGATCGTGCTTACGCCGGATGCTTATGAGAATTATCTCGATATCGCCTCCCTTGAGGTGAGAGAGAGTTATGAGCCTTACCTGTCAGCGGCGGTGGTTGGCCATAGTTTTCGTGTTATGCAGGGGCGTGACGCGGTTGAATCCGTTGAACGTAGCGTGTTGGTGCTGACAGAGCAGATTTTTGAGACCATGCTTGATGGGCAAGCCTTCACCATGGAGCAGCTGAAGGCCAAGCTGACCATTGACATGCATTACTATGCCGACAGCACCGTGAGGGTGCCGGATGGGAGTGCGTGGCGCTACTGGCGGAATGTACTGACTTCCAGTGCGGGAGTGGCGATGGTGCAGAGTATTGCCGAAGTGGCATGATAATTAACGCCGGGAGAGAGATCTTCCGGCGTTTTTTGTTGTCGGTACCGGGGATTTAGTATACATTTAGTTATTGTTTTCATCGTGTCGAACTAAGGAGACCTGACATGAGTGGCATTGATATTCGTTTGAACATCCGGCTGGAGAATCCATCCGTTGAAATGGAGGCTGCGCTGATGCAGTTTCTGGACCTGTTACGTGCCCAGGGGGTGGTGGCGGCCGAGGGCATGCCTGATGCCCAGACGCTGGCGCTGTGGACGAAGCTGGATGTGCCGATCCCCAGTTTGGAGGAGGCGTTGTCCATCCGGACCCGGAACTGTTTGCGCAACGATCGTATCCGTTACATTGGCGATCTGGTCGATAAATCCGAGCGCGAGTGCCTGCGTATTCCGAATTTCGGGCGGAAATGCATGAATGAGGTGAAGGCTTACCTTGAGGCCCATGACCTGTGCTTTGAAATGGACAGGCGTGGCTGGCGGGAAAAAACGGAAGAGTGGCCGGAGCGCGAGGTTTAGCTAATTTGGGCGGCGGGATTTATCCCGCCGCCTTTTCTTGTTGGTTTAAACTGAATGGGTTGGCTACTGGCGAGGTAAGGTACTTTTTGTTAAAAGGGGTTATGAAGATTACATTTGTGACTGGAAATGATGAAAAATGGCGAAGTGCCAATGATTTGCTGTCTTCCTTCGGTGTGACTTTGGTTCGGGCACAGTTTGAACTGCCAGAAATTCAGAGCATGAGTGTTGAAGATGTGGCAATGGCAGCTGCTGATTTGGCTTGCAACAAGGTTGGCGGTCCGGTGATGGTGACGGATGCTGGCTATTATTTTGAGGCATTGCGAGGATTTCCCGGCCCGTTGGTAAAGTTTGCTAACCAGACTTTAGGTGGTGAGGATTTTCTCCGGCTGATGGAAGGCAAAGATGACAGGCGGGTTACGATACGGGAGGCGTTGGCTTATGCTGAACCTGATAAAGAGCCTGTGGTGTTTAGCTCGGTTCAGCATGCTTCGGTGGCTTTATTGGCGGGGGCAGGGAAGACCCCGATGGACCAGATTATGATTCTGGACGGATTTGATAAGGTTGCGGGGGAGTGCGATGCTGATGAGATCCGGGCGTTTTGGTTGCGCCACCTGCGACATTATAAAGACTTAGGCGAATGGTTGCGCCAAACTGGGCGTGTTTAAGGCGATTTGTTGGGCGTGAGGTGTGGCCTTGATGGGAAGGTTGGGGTAGAAAGGTTGGACTTATGGCGGGGGAAGCTTTGAATACACAGGTTCAACATGACTATGTAGTGCTGGCGCGGAAATACCGGAGCCGGACGTTTGCCGAGCTGATTGGGCAGGATGCGCTGGTGCGCACGCTGACCAATGCGATTGCGATGAATAAGATCCACCACGCTTACGTACTGACGGGGATACGGGGTACGGGGAAGACCAGTACCGCCCGTTTGCTGGCGATGGCGCTGAACTGCGACAACGGCCCCAGCGTAACGTGGGACGTGAACGATGCGCAGGTGGAGGCGATCCGGACCGGCCGCCACGTGGATGTGTTTGAGTATGACGCCGCCAGCAACCGCAGCGTGGAAGACGTGCAGCGCTTGTTTGAAGGGGTGAACTACGCGCCGGTGGCGGGGCGTTTTAAAGTTTACATTATTGACGAAGTGCACATGCTGAGCACCACGGCCTTCAATGCGTTGCTGAAAACGCTGGAGGAGCCGCCGCCGCAGGTGAAATTCATTTTCGCGACGACGGATGTGCAGAAGATCCCGCTGACGGTGCTTTCCCGCTGCCAGCGCTTTGACTTAAAGCGGATACCGAGTGAGGTGCTGGCGCCTTATTTTGAGAGTATCCTGCAGAAGGAGAGCGTCGGGTTTGAGAGTTCTGCCGTGCAGCTGATTGCGCGGGCGGCGGATGGTTCTGCCCGTGATGGGTTGAGTTTGCTGGACCAGGCGATTGCGCTTTCCGTGAGTGAAGGTAGTGGCGAGGCCAAAGTGACCCTGGCAACCGTGGAAGGTATGCTGGGTGTGGCTGACCGTGCGCGGGTGTTTGACCTGCTGGAAGCGTTGACGCAGGGCCGCGTACCCGACGCGCTGGCGATTGTAGACAGCCTTTACGCCAGTGGCAGTGATGCTGTGGGCATTCTGCATGGCATGATGGAGCTGGTGCACCTTGCGACGCGCATCCGGATTGTGCCCAGCCTGAAAGAGGGCACAGGACTGACCGAGATTGAGCGCAAACGCGCGATACCCATGGCCGACACCGTGCCGCTGCCGAACCTTGGGCGGTTGTATCAGCTGCTTATGCAAGGCTTGCAAGAGGTGAAGCAGGCCGAGCGGCCGTATGAAGCGCTGGCGATGGCCTGCGTGCGCATGGCTTACCTGACGCCGATGCCGGCGATGGATAAGTTGATGGGCGAGGCGATGGGGGTGATAGGTAGCCAGGAAGCGGGTAGCCAGGTAGCCAGAGTGGCTAGTGCGAGTTTCAGCGGGGAGGTGAAGGCGGTGCCGGCGACGTTGGCGTCTGTTAGTGTGGTTCAGGATGAGAACGTGCGTGATTTGCCGGTGGTTGAGGCGGGGTTGAGTTCGGCCGAGCGGGGGATACAGTCCGCCGCCGTGGGCGCGGAAGTGCATGACTGGGCCGGTGTGGTGAAGATGGTGCGGGGGGCCAAGCCAGGGCTTTCGGCGGCATTGGAGCGGCAGGTGAGGTGTGTGAGTTTTGCGGACACCAAGCTGGAGCTGGCAGTGGATAAGGGGTTGTTGACGACGTCCGACCTGTTGCGCGACCTGCGCGCCACTTTACGTGAGCTGACCGGCGTGGCGTGGGATGTGCGTGAAGTGGCCGGTGCCGGAGGTGAGGGCATCAATTTAGCGCAAGTGGCGGCGGAAGCCGGTGCGGCCAGATTGACAGCCGCCGCAGCCGACCCGATGGTGGCTGATATGATGGAGATGTTCCCCGGAGCTGAGCTGGAGAGTGTTGAGGCGGATGATTACCACTGACGAGACGTTAGAGGTTAGACGTTAGATTTTCTAAAGAGTTAACAATGAGAAAGAGACTGAGATGAGCAATATGTTCGGAATGCTGAAAAAGGCGCAGGAAATGCAGAAAAACCTGCAGCTGGTGCAGGCGGAGCTGGCCAAGACCGAAGTGACAGGTACGGCGGCCAGTGGGGCGGTGAGCGTGGTGATGAACGGGACGCATGAGGTTGTGCGGGTGAGCATCAAGCCCAGTGCCGTGGACACTGATGACATGGGCATGCTGGAAGACCTTGTGAAAGTGGCCTGCAATGACGCGCTGGCCAAGGCGAATGAGATTGCCAAGACGAAGATGAGTGCGGTGACCGGTGGGCTGAATATTCCCGGTTTTTAAGCCAGACGTTAGATGTTAGAGGTTAGAAGTTAGATTATTATGGCACTGATTCCTTTGCCACTGGAGCGACTGCTGCGGCAGTTGGGCAAGTTGCCCGGGTTGGGGCCGCGCAGTGCGCAGCGCGTGGCGTTGAGCCTGTTGCAGCAGCCGGTATTGCTGGCTGATTTACAGCGTAATTTGGCGGATGTGGCGGCGCAGTTGGGAATTTGCGGCTGCTGCGGCAACCTTGCGTTTGCCGGTGGTGAGGCGCCTATCTGTGAGATTTGCAGCGACCCCGTGCGCAACACCGGCGTGGTGTGCGTGGTGGAAGGCATTGCGGACATCTGGGCGCTGGAGCGCAGTGGTGTGTTTGTAGGCCGTTACCATGTGCTGGGTGGCGTGGTTTCGGCGCTGAATGGTGTGGGGCCTGAGGATGTGAGGATACCCCAGTTAGTGAAGCGGGCGCGCGATGAAGAGGTGCAGGAAGTGATTCTGGCGCTGGGCGCCAGTGTGGACGGGCAGACGACAGGCCAGATTATCATTGACCGGTTGGCGAGCCTTGGGGTGGCGGTGAGCACGCTGGCCAAGGGGATGCCGGTGGGGGCGGCGGTGGATTATCTGGATGAGGGGACGCTGAGTTTGGCGTTGGCGGGGCGGCAGCGGGTGGCTTGATTTAGGCACGGGCTAAAACACTCCCCGAACAACTTTTGGCGCGATTTATGTACGCTCGTACACTGCATCACGCCAAAAGATTGTCCGGATGAGCGTTTGTAGCCGCGTGCTAGCCATTCCTTCTTACCGCAGCCGACGGCTGACGGACTGTGTGTTGTGCTTGTTGCCTTGATAACGCAGGGGTATTTGGTGTTAGGCTTTTGTTAGGAATTAGGGCTTGTGCCTTGCGGCGGGTGCCATAAGATAGGGACACATGTGGAACGATCACCGTCTCTCACTATTCCCCTCTCCAGATAACGAAAGGTTCGTGTCATAGCTGCACAAGTTGCCGCGGCGCGCGTGCGTCGCACCAGGGCTCCGGGCGGAAACTCCGCACGGGTTACACCCCGCAAGGTGGTAAAAAAGCAAATCCAGCAGATGCTCAGGCCGGAGAGCCAGCCCATGCAGGCGCCTGCGACCAGTGAGGCCGAAGTGCGGCAGGTCACGGCGATTCTGGAAGATTACAAAGCTGTTGATATTACGGTGATTAGCCTTGCCGGACAGGCGAGTTTTGCCGATTACATCGTGATTGCCAGCGGCACCAGCACCCTCCACGTTAGCAGCATGGGCCGAGCGTTGCAGGACAAGCTGGGCAAGGCGAGTTTCCTCGGTTTGGAAGGTTTGGACGACGGCGAATGGGTGTGCGCCGACATGGGCGGGATTGTGGTGCACCTGTTCCTGCCCGAAAAACGCGTGCTGTATAACCTTGAGAAGTTGTGGAGTTTTGCCTTCACCCCCGCAGCCGACCCCTTGACGGGAGAGGCCGATGAGGATGATAAGGGCTGATGCAGCTCATCATCCTGACCACCGGCAAGTGTCGCGACGCCCACCTGAAAGCCCTGGAAAGCCAGTATTTAACGCGTTTGCCAGATAATATGTGGCGTGTGACCGTGCGCGAACTGCCCGATGGTGATTCGCCTGAAGAAGAAAGTGGCGGCCAGCTTTTGGCGCTGGCCGGTGTGCCGATGCCGGGTGTGCGCATTCTGCTGGATGAACGCGGCGAGAATGTCTCCAGCCGCGAGTTGAGCGGCAAGTTTGAAGCCTGGCAGAATGATGGCATCAAGGCCGTATGTATTTTGATTGGCGGCGCCAACGGCGTGAGCAAGACCGTGGCGCAGCGCGTGGATTGGGTCTGGAGCCTTGGCAAGCTGACGTTGCCGCACCAGATGGTGAGGCTGGTGTTGGCGGAGCAGATGTACCGTGTACATACACTACTGACTGGGCATCCATATCATCGCGACTAATTGGGGCACGGGCTAAAACCCTGCCCCAGCACTTTTTGGCGGGTCTGAAATACTTTCAGTGTATTCGGCGACCCGCCAAAAAGCACTGGGATCAGGCTTTATAGCCTCGTGCTGGCGGATTCCTGAGAGACGGCGCTGCGCGCCGTGAGTTATGCAGTGTTTGGGGTGGGTTGAGAGACTGGTGCTGGGGCGGGTTGTGGTTTAGGGTGCTGCCCTATGATATTCGTTTGGTTGCTTGTATTGCTGATGATGCCTGCGGTGGTGGGGGCGGCTGAGGCCGAAGACGTGGCCGCGCTGGCGGCGAAAGTGCGGGCGGCTGAAGCTCAGTTAGAGATTGTTCAGGCACGGATCGAGGCGGCACGTAGCCGCCATAAAAAGGCTGACGGCCATTTACAGCAGGCGGTGCGCACCATGGTGCGTTTGGGGCAGTATCCGCAGGGGTTCTGGGTGCTGCGTAGTGTGGTGATGGATAGCCCTGCTCAGGCGGGCCTGATGCAGGCCAGCGGCCGCATGCAGGCCAACCAGCTGTTGCAAGCCCAAGCAGAGGCCGGACAGCTGACGGAGCTGTATGGTGCCGTAAACCGCCAGTTACAGGCGGTACGCGATGTGCAGGCGGCGTACGGCGAGGCCCACGGCAAGTTGCTGGCGGCGGAAAAGGCGGTGTTGCGGCGGGCGGGTGTGCAGGCTGATGCGTTGAGCGAGGATTTGGCGGCGGCTTTGGAAGGTAGCCAAGGGAATAGTAGCCAGGTAGCCAAGGTGGCTATGGTGCCGGTTGTGAGGACTCAGGAGGCTTCGGCTGGTGGGTTGCCGGTGGCGGGGCGGGTGGAACGGCCCTTCGGCAGCGGGAATGGCGGGAGTAAGGCTGGTGTTGTGTTGAAAGCCGTCGGTGGGGCTGAGGTGCGGGCGGTGCAGGCCGGACGCGTGCTGTATGCGGGGCCGTTCAAGCATTTTGGGGGCTTGGTGATTGTGAAAACCGTGCGTGGTGAAGATATGGTGCTGGGCGGTTTGGGTGGCCTGAGTGTGAAGGCGAATGAGGATGTGGGGGCGGGGACGGTGTTGGGTGTGTT
The DNA here is from genome assembly GCA_027489415.1 of Alphaproteobacteria bacterium. GTDB lineage: Bacteria > Pseudomonadota > Alphaproteobacteria > UBA2136 > UBA6156 > UBA6156. Next base: position 3,285 of record JAIXZU010000057.1, on the reverse strand, counting down.
GGGTGATGAAGGGCGGCTTTATTGGGAGGTGAGGCGGAGGGGGCGGGCTGTAGACCCCTTACAATAACTGGGGCAGGGGCTAAAACGGTCATCTGAACCTTTTGGGCGTGATTTATGTACGCTCGTACACTGCATCCCGCCCAAAAATTCCAGCGTGACCGTTTATAGCCGCCTGCGTGCAGCCCCATAGACGTCGCGGCGCGACGGAAAACGTTTCAGAATGGAAAAAGCCGCCCGGTTGTGCCGGGCGGCTTTTTTGTTTCATGGTTGACTGTCAGGCTCGTCTTCTGCAGTGGGGTCCTCCGTGTAGAAGGTGGTGAGGGTTTCGAGGGAGGCGAGGTAGACGGGGTCGTAGTCGAGGTCCGCCGTGGTCAGGCCATGCTCGGTGAGGGAGGCTTGGATGTCGTTGAAGACATCCAGTGCTTTCAGCAGATTAAGCTCGCAAATTCGCATGTTGCGGTTGTGGAGCATGAGGCGGGCAGTGCGGACGAGGGTGGCGACTTCTTCGGGCGTGGTTTTGGCGCGGGTGAAGTTGATGCCTTGCCATCTTGACGTTTGATCCAGCAGTTCCGCGATGGTGGTGATGCCGGGATTCCAGGGGCTTTCCGGCAGAGTCATCTTGCGAAGCTGCCTGACCCAGCGGCGGATGAATTTATGGACGATGGTAACGTCCAGTTTGTTCAGTTTCTTGGCGGTGGTGCCGATGTCCTCCGGTTGCGCCTGCGCTGATTGCAGGAGTTTCTCGATGGTAGGCACGGCGTTCAAAACGAAAATTGCTGGTGGGATGCGGCCGGCTTTGAGGGTGGTGAGGAGTTCGCGGGCCTGTTGCAGGGCGCGGTTTTGCGCTTTGGTGCGCTTGGGGGAACGGGACATCGGATGCTCCGGGTTCGAGGCAGTGATGATGTTTGTATACTGTGGGTTGGTGGGGATGGCAAGGGGAGGTTTTGGTAGGAAAGTGGGCATTGGACGTTGCGGGGAGGGGGCTTTACGGGTAGGCTGGCAGGCATTGGATTTAACAACAAGATTGGCGGATTGTTTTCATGCGTATGAAATTGCTGATGCTGGCAGGTGTGGCCGGTTTTATGGCCGTAAGCGGTGCCGGATATGCCCAGGGGCGCCCCGTAGACCCCGAAGTTTATGAAAAACTGGATGTGTTTGCGCATGTGCTGGAGAAGATCCGGACCAGTTATGTTGAGCAGGTGAGTGAGACCGGTGTGATTGAAAACGCCATTAACGGCATGTTGACCAGCCTTGACCCACACAGCGGCTACCTGAAAAAAGACGAAATGCAGGAGCTGAAGCAACAGACGCAGGGGAAATTCGGCGGCCTTGGCATTGAAGTGACCATGGAAAATGGGCTGGTAAAAGTGGTGAGCCCGATTGAGGACACGCCTGCGGCGGCGGCCGGTTTGGAGACCGCTGACCTGATCATCCGGATTGATGACAAAGACGTGCAGGGCATGACGCTGAAGGACGCGGTGGACAACATGCGCGGTGTGCCGGGTAGCAAGGTGAAGCTGGTGATTCTGCGTGAGAGCGAGAAGCGGACCTTCCCCGTGGTGTTGACGCGGGCGGAGATTAAGGTTCGGCCGGTGAAGAGCAAGTTGCTGAGCGATGGCATTGGTTACCTGCGGATTACGAGTTTCAATGACTATGCTGAAAATGCGCTGCGGGACCATATCAAGACCATGGAAGTGGCCAACAAGGGGCCGCTGGGTGGGTTGATTCTTGACCTGCGCAACAACCCGGGTGGTTTGCTGACCCAAGCGATTGCGGTGAGTGATGATTTCCTGGAAGAAGGTGAGATTGTTTCCACCCGTGGGCGGATTGCCGGACAAGATGCCCGTTACACCGCTCGCCGTGGCGACCTGATGAACGGCAAGCCCATTGTGGTGCTGATGAACGGTGGTAGTGCCAGTGCGGCGGAGATTGTCGGTGGCGCGCTGCAGGATAACCGCCGTGCGGTGGTGCTGGGGACGAAGAGCTTCGGAAAGGGGAGCGTGCAGACGATCTTCGACCTGCCCGGTGCGACCGGTATGCGGCTGACGACGGCGCTGTATTACACGCCGTCCGGCAAGAGTATCCAGGCCCATGGGATTGTGCCGGATATCGTGCAGAAGCCCTTGAAGACCAAGGAACAGGAGCGGTTGGCGCTGGAAGATGACGACATGCCGAGCGAGGCCAGTTTGCTGGGCCACCTGAATGCCGGTAAGGCCGCCGAAGTGAGCAAAACCGAGCCGCGTGCCGACCTGCCGCAGAGCATTTACGCGCCTGTAGGTGAAAAGAGCCCGAGCGATACATTGGCCGGACTGGATAATAAGCCGGATGCCCAGCTTGACCGTGCGGTGAGTGTGATGCGTGCGCTGATTGTGTGGCCGCAGACCAGCGGCGCCAAGGCCGCCAGCCAGACGCCAGCACGCTAAGGGTTGAGGGATGAGTTCTCAGCCGCGGCGGCCGGTGCCGGGACGTATATGGGGTGTGTTTGCTGCGATGGTGGTCGTGGCCTTGTTGTGCCTGATGCTGGCCATTGTATTGGGCACGCGCCTGCGTAACCTCGGCCCAGAACGGGGTGGCGGGCGTGAAGGTTACATGCAGGTGACCAAGCCGGTTGACCAAGCGGCTGCCAGTGGCGCGGCCCAGCTGGCGGCGATGATGGATCAGCCGGTGGAAGTGGTTAGTGAGACGGCTGTGAGCGGGACAGAGGTTTCCGGCAGTGTGGTGGCAGTGCCCAGTGACACCGTGCCAATGGAGTTGCCGGTGATGACCTTGCAGCCCAGTGAAGTGCCGCCTGTTGCTGTAAGCCCTTCCGTGCAGCCACCGATGCCTCAAGAAGAGGTGCAACCGCTGGCGTTAAGCCCCTTGCCGAGCGAACTGAAGTGGAAGACCCATGCAGCCCCCGTTGCCGTGACCCCGGGCGCGCCGATGCTGGCGATTGTGATTGATGACATGGGGGGACAGATGGATATGAGCCGCCGTGCTGTGGACGTGCTGCCCCAAGGTGTGACGCTGTCGTTTTTCCCGTGGAGCCGCGAGGGGATTGAGCTGGCGCGCAAGGCCAAGGGCGAGGGGCATGAGATTATGATCCATATGCCGATGGAAGCGCAGGCCCATGGCGCCGTGGTGCCTGACCCCGGGCCGGACACCCTGCGCGTGGGCATGAGCCCAGCCGAGATTGAGCGCCTGCTGAGCCGGAATGTGGCGGCGATGAGTGATGTGGCGGTAGGATTGAACAACCATATGGGTAGCCGGTTTACCGAGTGGGAAACAGGTGTGCGTGCCGTGCTG
>JAIXZU010000167.1 GCA_027489415.1 Alphaproteobacteria bacterium | reverse complement strand
TTATTAATTTTATTACAATAATGATTATTAACTCTCGTCGCAATATCGCGGGCGAGTTCGATATGCTGGAGCTGGTCGTCCCCCACCGGAACATCATTCGTTTGATACAGGAGGATATCCGCGGCCATGAGGGCGGGATAGGTGAAGAGGCCCGCGTTGATGTTCTGGGTGTGACGGGCGGCTTTGTCCTTGTACTGGGTCATGCGTTCCAGTTCCCCCATTTGGGTGAAGGTGTTGAGGACCCAGCCGAGTTCGGCGTGAGCCTTGACGTGAGACTGGATGAACATGGTGCACATGTTGGGATTGAGGCCTGCGGCGATATACCATGCGGCGATGCCGAGGGTGTTTTCGCGGAGCTCGGCGGGGTTCTGGCGGACGGTGATGGCGTGATGGTCCACGACACAGAAGTAGGCGTGGTGGGTATCCTGGAAGCTTACAAAGGGTTTAAAGGCGCCGAGGACGTTACCGATGCTGGGGATGCCGGAGGGTTGCACGCCGGAAAAACTGACGGGCTTGGGAGAGTTTGGCTTGGACATGCCCTTTTATAGGACACAAGGCTTAAGGACACAAGGCACAAGGCAGACCATGATGTTGCCATAGCTCAAGCTTGGGGATGATGGATTGAAATGACTTGTAGGAAGGGGGGGACTCGTTTATAAGAAGTCGGATACAAACGAACCAGACAAACAAACGGCGCATTTGGCACTGTTGGCGGACAAAGCGGGGGCAGGTAAGCCCAGAATGAAGCAGACCTCTCCAAAACATGACTGAAAGCGGCGAAATTACAGGAGAGCGTGAATGTTCACGATTTATAAAAAATCCATCGAGTGGGGCGGCAAGCAGCTGACCCTTGAGACCGGCAAAATGGCCCGTCAGGCCGATGGTGCAGTGGTTGCGACCTACGGTGATACCGTTGTCCTGGCCACGGTGGTGTTTGCCAAAGAACCCAAGGCTGGTGTGGATTTCTTCCCGCTGACCTGCAACTACCAAGAAAAATTCTATGCCGGTGGCCGTATTCCCGGTGGTTTCAAGAAGCGTGAAGGCCAGCCCGGCGAGCGCGAAACGCTGGTTTCCCGGTTGATTGACCGGCCTATCCGCCCCCTGTTTGCCAAGGGCTTCCGCAACGATACGCAGGTTGTGGCGCAGGTTCTGCAATGCGACAATGGGGACCAAGCTGACGTTGTGGCCATGGTGGCTGCGAGTGCCGCGCTGGCAATTTCCGGTGCGCCGTTCATGGGCCCGATTGGTGCGGCGCGTGTTGGTTTCATTGACGGTACCCTCGTCCTCAACCCCACTGTTTCCGAACTGGCCAACAGCCAGCTGGACCTGATGGTGGCTGGTACGACTGAAGGCGTGCTGATGGTGGAGTCCGAGGCGTCCGAATTGCCCGAAGACGTGATGCTGGAGGCCGTGATGTTCGGCCACGAGCGTTTCCAGAAGGTTATCAAGGCGATTACTGAACTGGCTGAAGCGGCTGCCAAGCCTGCTTATGAAGTTCAGGCCGAAGAAGACACCAGCGAACTGGAAGCCAAGCTTGAGAAGGCTTATGGTGCCGATATTGTGGCTGCTTACAAGATTCTGGACAAGCAAAGCCGTGTGAAAGCGTTGGACGCTGTGAAGAAAGCCGCCGTGCTGGCTGAAGCAGGTGAAGAAGGCACCGATGCCTTTGACGCTGCCAAGGCTGACAAGGTTGCCAAGCTGATTAAGCACATGCAGGCCGACGTGCTGCGCCGCGACGTGCTGAAGAAGGAAGTGCGGATTGATGGCCGCAAGCCCTCCGACATCCGCCCCATTGTGGCTGAAGTTGACACCCTGCCGCGCACCCATGGCTCCGCATTGTTCACCCGTGGTGAAACGCAGGCGCTGGTGGTTGTGACCCTCGGTACCGGCCAAGACGAGCAGATTATTGATGTGATGGAAGGCGAGAGCAAAGAGCGCTTCCTGCTGCATTACAACTTCCCGCCGTTCTCCGTTGGTGAAACTGGCCGGATGGGTGCACCGGGCCGCCGCGAAATTGGCCATGGCAAACTTGGCTGGCGCGCGCTGAACCCGCTTCTGCCCACCGCTGAGCAGTTCCCGTACACCGTGCGGATCGTGTCCGAGATTCTGGAGTCCAACGGGTCTTCGTCCATGGCCACCGTGTGCGGTGCGAGCATGGCACTGATGGCTGCCGGTTGCCCCCTGCCCCGCCCGATTGCCGGGATTGCGATGGGCCTTGTGAAAGAAGGTAAGGACTATGTGGTTCTCTCCGACATCATGGGTGATGAAGACCACCTTGGTGACATGGACTTCAAGGTTGCCGGTTCTGCTGAAGGGATTACCGCGCTGCAGATGGACATCAAGATTACGTCCATCACCCGCGACATCATGGAAAAGGCGCTGGAGCAAGCACGTGCTGGCCGCCTGCATATTCTCTCCAAGATGGCCAAGGCGATTGAAGCCCCGCGTGGCGAGATTTCCGACTTTGCGCCGGCAATGGAGACCATTCAGATCGAGAAGGACAACATCCGTGTGCTGATCGGTAAGGGTGGTGAGACCATTCGTGGCCTGTGCGAAGAGTACAACTGCACCATTGATATTGATGACAACGGTAAGGTGGTTGTGGCCAGTGTTTCCCGCGAACAGATGAAGGCCTGTATTGCCCGCATTGACAACATGTTTGCCATGCCGGAAATGGGCGCGACCTATGCCGGAACCGTGCTGAACACCACCGATTTTGGTGCGTTTGTAAGCTTCATGGGCGGCAAAGAAGGTTTGGTACACGTAAGTGAAGTGGTGCCGGTACGCCTTGGCCACATTACCGACGTGCTGGAAACCGGCTACGCCGTGACCGTGAAGGTGATTGACCTTGATGACCGCGGAAAGATCCGCCTCACCGTCAAGGACATTCCGCAGGAAGGCATTGTGGCCGAGCGGATTGCCAAGGTGATTGAGAGCGGCGGCAGCCCCAAGAAGGAACGCGCCGAGCGTGGTGAGGGCCATGACGACGACAACCGTGGCAACCGCGAAGGCGGTGACCGTGGTGGACGTGACCGCGACCGCGGTGGACGCGGCGGTGACCGCAACCGTGGCGGTGACCGTGGCGGACGCGACCGCAATGGTGGCGGTGAGCGCACTGCGCGGCGCCCTGAGCGCAAGGAGTAGCTACTACTCACGAGAAAAGCCGCCTAGTGGCGGCTTTTTCGTGGGAATTAGTCTTCGAGGGCCCTCCACATACGTTTGACCGGCTTGTAGAAGCGGTTAAAGAGCAGGAGGGAGCCTACGGTTGCCATACCAGCGATGGTTATGGCTTTGCTAATCTCGCCTGCTTGAAAGAAGCTGTTGACTACTGGGCCAATATTGAAGAGGGCCAGACCCCAGATTGTGAAGATGGGGGCAACGACGAAGACGAGAGCGATAATGGCGGCGGACTTATTAGTCATGGAATGTACCTTAAAAGTTGGCTAACTAATGCCTGTTTCGGGGTTGGGTTTTATTGTGGGGTTTGGGAGTGGGATTTCAAGGGCGTAAAAAAAACCACCCCTTGCAGGGTGGGAAGGCGGCTGCCTTATTTTGTGTTTAGTGACCAGCAGTTGCTTCAGCTGCAGACCGGGCCAATGAAAGGCCCTGAGAAAGTCTGCCTTCGCCGAAGGAACGTGCGGCTTTTGCCGCCATGATTGTGATACTCCACTGGAGCCT